>JAUWSL010000053.1 GCA_030610085.1 Candidatus Aegiribacteria sp. | reverse complement strand
TTCGAAAAGCGATGACACGAACCGGCTCCAACGATGGCCTGAACCTGATTCTTGCCCTGAGCTACGGGGGCAGGGCGGAGATAACTGACGCTTTTAGAAGAATCGCCGTGGATATCGAAACAGGACGAATGAAAACCTCCGACATCACTGAAGAATCTATATCATCCCGCATGTATCTCCCGGACGTGCCCGACCCGGATATCATCATACGCACGAGTGGCGAACAGAGACTGTCAAATTTTCTGCTATGGGAATCTGCCTACTCCGAACTGTACTTTACCGATGTTCTCTGGCCTGATTTCAGAAGGGAACATCTTGAAGAGGCATTCGAGGATTACAGATTGAGACGAAGACGGTTCGGCGATATAGATACCGGCCGATGAGATCCTTTCATTCCCTCGCAAGCAGAGTTGCTGTAGCTGTTCCTGGTATCGGGTTGTTCGCGGCGGTCGCGTTTCTTAATATCACCGTTCGGACAATCGCATTTTTCTCGATTATTGCCGCCCTCTGTGCTGCGGAAGCGGTCACTCTGATCAGACCCGGCTCGAGTATGCAGATGCAGGCGGTACTTGCTGTGATGGTGGCGGGATCATCGATCGCTGTCGCTCTTCTTGATCCGGCTCTGTCAATTGTTCTTATCCTGCTCCCCGGAGCCGTTATCTCAACAGTATGGATAATCCTCGACGGGAGTGTCGAGGCACGCAGGAAAACCGCTGGAATAACGGGCATATCCGTTGTACTTGCCCTGAGCTTCGGCCTGCTGGCAAGGCTGAGGCTGGATTTTCAATCACCATGGGTTATGCTCGTGCCTCTCCTGATATGCTGGCTGGGGGATTCCCTTGCCTACTTTGTGGGCAGCGCTTGTGGACGGCACAAAATGGCGCCCTCCATCAGCCCTGCCAAATCCTGGGAGGGTTTTATCGCCGGTATAGCTGGTGCGATCGGCGGAGCTGTTCTGGCGGGAACTGTCGGGGCCGCGTTTCCTCTGTTCCCGATGGTTATCATAGGGGTGGCTGGCGGCATCGCTGCAGTTGCTGGAGACCTGCTTGAATCTGCGATGAAGAGAGACGCTGGAGTAAAGGATTCTGGTTCACTCCTTCCCGGGCACGGTGGAATTCTTGACAGATTCGACAGTATTCTGGCCGTTGTCCCGGTTGTGTGGACCCTGATGTTCCTTTTTGCTTTCGCGGGATTCCTGACATGATACGGAAAGTTGCGGTCCTTGGAAGTACAGGATCAATAGGAATCCAGGCGCTTGAGATCATTCATGCCAGTCCCGAATTGGAACTGCATTCATTACTCTGCGGCAGTAATCTTGATCTTCTTCTGAAGCAGAAGGAATATTACGCCCCTTCAATAGCCGCCATAGCTTCACCATGCGGAAATTGTCCGGATGATATCATATCCGGTCAGGAAGTCCTTCAGAAGGTTATTGATGGAGCCGATACGGTACTCAACGCTATTGTTGGAAGCGCCGGTCTGCATGCCAGCCTTATCTGCAGTGACAGAGGAATTACACTCGCCCTGGCCAACAAGGAAAGCCTTGTAGTAGGCGGCGAGTTGCTGCGGGATCATATCACCGCCGGCGGGATCATTCCAGTTGACAGCGAACACAGTACTATATTCAGATGCCTTCATGGAGAACTTCGTCCCGTCAGGAGTATTACACTGACGGCAAGCGGAGGGTCAGCGCGGTACATTTCCGTCGATAAACTTCAGACTGCGGGTGCCGATGAGATTCTGAATCATCCTACCTGGGATATGGGTGAAAGGATAACTGTTGACTCTGCAACCATGGTGAACAAAGCCTTTGAGGTCATCGAAGCCAGGTGGCTTTTCGGCGGAATACAGATCGATGTGGTCATGCACCCCCAGAGTATAGTCCATTCCTTCGTAAGGCTTGAGGATGGTTCGTGGAAAGCTCTTCTGGGCAAACCGGATATGAAGGTTCCTCTGCAGTATGCCCTGCAGTATCCCGATCGCGGTCTTGATCTGATATCCGATGACAGTCCCCTTGATTGGGGTGCACTTGAGTTCAGCGAGCTTGACAATCGGAGGTACCCCGCTTTCGATTCGGTTGTGCGGGCTGGACAGGATGGAAGAACCTGGCCGGCAGCAGCGAACGCGGCAGATGAAGTAGCTGTTGCTGCATTTCTTGCACGGAAGATCAGCTTCGGAGATATTACCACGGTTATAGAAGAAGTGCTTGCCGGGCATACAGCTTCGGATATTACTGATCTTAAGTCCATTATGGAGGCTGACAGGGCATCACGGGTTGAAGCTGAAAGGATTGTGAAAAGGCTATGCTGAGTATTGCAGCCATCATATTCGGACTCGGTGTAATAGTGTTTTTTCACGAGATGGGACATCTTCTTATGTCCAAAGCGGTCGGTCTGCATGTTCCACGGTTCTCCATAGGTTTTCCACCGCATATACTCAAAAGAAAAATTGGCAGAACGGAATACTGCATTGGACTGATACCCCTCGGGGGATACTGCAAAGTTGATCTTGGTACAACGGGCGAACCTGCTACAGATGTCTTTTGGTTCAGGCGAGTTCTTGTGGCACTTGCCGGTCCTTTCGCCAATCTTGTACTCACAGCGCTGATACTTATAACCATATTCGGCATCGTAGGGTGGGATGTTAATATAACCCCTGCTGTAGTAGGAGATGAGAACAACTCCCTCGGTCTTGGTACAGGAGATACAGTCCTTTCCGTAAATGGTTATCCCGTTGCCAACTATCATGATGTGCTCAACCGGATGTATTCCGATACTCCTGGAACGATGACTGTTGGGACATCTACTGGATTGATCGAGTTGAAATACTCAGTGCCGGTGGAAACAGTTCCTTTTTATCCCCTGGTTCATGCGGTGATAGGTGAAGCCTTGATAGGATTTCCCGCTTACGAATCCGGGATAAGGGCCGGGGACAGCATAACGTCCATCGATGGAAGATCTATTGCCATATGGAGTGATTTTCAGTCTATCGTTACCGATGATACTGAAGAGCTCGTAATCGAATTCTCCAGAAATGGTATCATAGACACAGCTTACGTGACCCCCAGGATGTACGATGGAAGAATTCTGACAGGTGTTACTGTTCTGCAGCCCTCGGAAAGGGTCAGATTACCGTTTCCCAGGGCCGTTGTGGAGGGAGTAAAGGCCGCGGGTGAGCATACCGTATATGTATGCACCACGCTGTTCAGACTGTTTAAGAAGCCTGCTGAGCTTGCCGAGAGTTCAGGGGGTCCAATTTATGTTGCCGAAACCCTTGGGCAGCAGGCTCGATCGGGATTACCCAGTTACCTTTACACTCTTGCAGGTATATCCCTGGCGATAATGATATTCAATCTTCTTCCGATACCGGTCCTTGACGGGGGACATGTTGTCATCCTCATCGTAGAGGGTATCAGAGGAAAACCCATTTCAAAGAAGAATATTCAGATAATCCAGCAGACCGGTATGATAATCATACTGACACTCGTCCTCCTGATAGTCTTCAAGGACATATCCAGAGTAATAACCCGGGTGCATTAACGGGGTCGGGCCTAACATCTAAACATTTTGTTTGTTTATTAAGGGGTCGGGCCTAACATCTTAACATTCGTTACGAGCCTATCGATTAAAAAATGTTTAGATGTTAGGCCCGACCCCTAATACTGGCATTCTGGAGATGGAGGTTCAAGAACTGCGATGGTGTCAGCTATACAGCTGTAAAGGTAAGCCCATGCTTCCGGATTAGATTCGCATGACTCTATCAGAGAGAGTAATTCACTTTCTGTCGGTTTCTTCGGACGAAGACTGTCGCCTGGCGGTAGAACCCAGTGTCTCGCGAGGATTCCTGCCCATTCCCGTAGTTCATTCTTACTGTTATCTGAAATTGCACTGTAGGAATCGGGTTTGTCACACGATGTCAGAGTAATAAGCGCGATAAGCAGCGGAATTATGACAATTGTGTATATTCGCATTGTACTCCTGTTCGAGTGGGAACCCTGGCAGTATAGTCGAACTACCAATGCCTGAACAGTGTTATATGGAGGTTAAATGAAAAAGGCATTATTCATTTTCCTGCCTGTTTTATTCACCATCTGTCTTGCCACTTTCTATGGACGCAACAAAGTCCAGGTAGGGGAACAGGAATGGTGGGAGATCCAGGCCAGGCATTTCACCATCTATTTCCCCCAGGGAGGAGAAGTCCCGGCTGAGACTCTTCTTGTGCATACAGAAAGAGAATTACTTGAGCTGTCCGAAGAATTCAATTACATGCCGGAGAAACCGATACCTATTGTGCTTTACATTGCCCCTGGCGATTTCAGGCAGACTGATATCAATCCCTACGAAATATCACAGGCAGTTGGGGGCTTCACTGAATTTTATAAAGGCAGAGTAGTTATACCCTTTACAGGTTACTGGTCCGAATTTCGTCATGTAGTAGCCCACGAGATCAACCATGCTTTCATCTTCGATATGCTTTACAAGCGTTCCCTGCTTAACATCATCACAGGAGGCACACCTTTATGGATGATGGAGGGCCTTGCCGAATACACTTCCATCGGTTGGGATGCGGCTTCCGAAGCAGAATTCAGAGATATGGTCATCTCCAATCAGATCGTTTCCATAGAACAGCTTTCCAGAAGAAGGGATTACCTTGTTTACCGTGAAGGACAGGCAATCTACCATTTTATGAACGAAAGGTATGGTAAGGAGAAATTCAGGGAGTTCGTTCAGCGCATCAATACCCGGGGTAGAGGCAGCTTCGATTCAAGTGCGGGATCGAGTAGTGCTTCCGACGGACAACGAATACCTGGAGACCCTTTTGAAACAGTATTCGGAATGTCCAGTGCTCAATTCAATGAAAAATTCCTGGAATGGGCACGGGAAACATACTGGTCCGAGCTGGCCTGTGGTGAAAGTCCCAGTGATATCGCAAATGCTATTTACAGGAATAATGAAAGAATAGTGCAGACCAACTCCATAGTATCAAGTGATGGAAGGCTTATTGCCGGTGTCGAATATCATCAGGCGCGATTGTCAGTGACGGTCAGATCGGCCGTAACGGGTGAGATAGAAGACAGACCGTTCGTGTCCGGTGGGATCCTTGATCTTTCGATATCACCTATGTACAGGATATGCAGTTTTTCCCCATCTGCTGACTCCATAGTTGTGGCCGCACAGAGTGTTTCCGGAGATCATCTTATCATCTGTTCTGATGGAGAAATGAAAAATCTTCCATTTGAAATGGATCTTATCCGCGATCCGACCTGGTCTTCCTGTGGCCGCTATATAGGATTTGCCGGCATGGAAAGTGGTCTGCTTAATATTTACGTCTGGGATATTCTGGAACAGGAATTATCACAGATCAGCGATGATATCTCAGGGGAACGAGATCTATCCTGGATCGATGACAGAATCCTTTGTGCTGCTGAATCAGTCAACGGAGAGACTAGAATAATCGAGTACACACTTGAGGGAGAGCCCGCTCTTGTACTGACTGATTCTTCTGAAATCAGATATCCCATCAGCGTTCCGGATGGAATCCTCTTCCTTTCTAACATGAGCGGTTTTCCTGACCTTTACCTGCTTCAGGATTCCACCGGTGAGGTTGTCCGTCTTACAGCCCTTTATCGAACCATCGATTCCCCCTCATGGGCTGAATCTTCCGATATACTGACTTTCGTATCCAGTGACTGGAGTGGATACGGAGTTTTTCTTGCGTACGACATTACAGACAGACGGGTAATAGAATGTGAACACGGATCCTTTCATGTAGCTTCTGCTGAAACGGAAAGTGAGCTTATTCCTGAATATTATCCGGTCGCTGATCCAGCCCAGACATCAGAGCTTCCCGATTTCCCCGGATCACAGAACCTTACACCTTCATCTGAGCCTGTGGAGGAAACCGCCTCGACGGATGGTATATCTGATCATTGCATCGAGGATGAGTTTCAGTGCAGCATTTCACCATACACACCAAGGCTGACAATGGATTACGTCAGCGCCATGGCAACATACGACTCGTATCTGGGCATTGCAGGATACACCACGTTTATTCTCAGTGATATTCTTGCTCATCATCAGGTCGTAATGAATACGAATCTGAACGGAGGAAGTCTCAGTGATGTGGATATAGCTGTTTACTATGCTTATCTTCCTCATCGCACCGATTTCGTCTTCGGCCTTATGCGGCAATCGTACAGGCGCCTGTTTGTGTTTTCCGATGGCCATTACGAAGAGGTCCGAGACGTTGATTTGGGCGGATTTACTATGGTCAGATATCCAATCAGCCCTTCATTCAGAATAAGCGGTTTACTGGACTACAGGCATTTAAGTCGAACCGGAATCTGGAATTCAACTGCAGACATTGATGAGGATATCCTTTCTTTCCGCGCTGCGGTCATCTTTGATGATGCCCTCTGGGGAAGTGTAGGTCCACGTGTCGGAAACAGGATCAGCATCGTAGGTGAGTATGCTCCATCTATTTCTGGATCAGCAAATTACAGTACAATCCTGTTAGATCTCAGAAATTATTTATGGGTGTCCCGGAGGGTGACATTCGCCACAAGGCTCGCCGGTGGGACAAGCTGGGGACCTGACGCGCAGAATTTCTTTCTTGGCGGTGCATTACCTCACAGGCTGCTATGGGGAGAAGTAGATACTATAGATGAACTTATTGGTTTTTACTCAAATCACGGTGACATACTGAGGGGCTGGGATTACGCCGTTATTCAGGGACGTAAATACGGTATTTTTTCAGCTGAGTTAAGAGTACCCTTTGTGAATACGCTGGCTCTTGATGCCCCTATTCCGCTTGTTTTCAGAAACGGAAGAGGTGTCATGTTCTTCGATCTTGGCTGTGCATTCGATGACTTTTCCAGTTTTCATGGAGCTTCAACAGCAGGAGGCTATCATCTTGATGACCTGAAGATGAGCCTGGGCATCGGATATAGAATCAACCTCGGTTACTTTTTGCTGAAGCACGATATCGCCTGGCGTACCGATCTTCGCGGATTTTCCCGAAAACCTATGCAGTATGTTACCCTCGGAGCTGAATTCTGATGGTGATAAAGTATGTTCGATCTGCAAGCCTGAAGTTTCTGAAACAGTACGGAGGAATGTGATTTGAAAATACTTTACCTTCTGTTTACTCTCGTATCGATTGGATCCGCATGGACCTGTCCGGCATGCGGGGAAGTCAGTGATGGAGATTTCTGTACTGATTGCGATCTCCCTCAACCCCCTGAGGGTATGGAGTATATAGGCCCCACAACCGTGATAATTGATGGAGCGAGTATTGCTGTTGATCCATTTTTCATCGACAGAGAACCCGTGATCTGCAGAGATCTTCTTGATTGGCTTGCAAGGGAGATATCCCATGTTGAACAGATAGCTGTCTATCTCACGGGACAGGAAGATCTGCTGATGCCAGGTGAGAACATGGGAGAGGATTTCAGAGATATTATCTTCGTCAGGTATACCCCATGGGTTATTTATAAGGATATACAGAACGGAGTAACCGGTATTACAGTACAGAACGGATGCTTCGATATTCCCGCCACATCAGTCACATTTGATGCCGCAAGACTTTTCCTTAATGATAACGGTAAAAGGCTGCCCACAAGAGTGGAGATAATGGCAGCTGCATCAGCCGGCGCGATCGGCTTTGAAGATACATGGGAAGTTATGAATGCCTATTCGGATTTCATTTCGATGACCCTTTCCGGCGTTATAGGAATATCTCCCGCAGGACTGGCCATGTTCTCTGAGAATCAAGCGCCCCAGGAACGCATAATGTGGGAATGGACCCGTGATGCATGGGAACAACCGCCTGACACGATCTCAAATTTCCAATCTCCGTACGCACTGATATTCAAACCGCTTGACCCTCCTGTTGAGGGAGCAGCTCTGAGGGAGAGCGGATATTACAACGTAATTTTCCGGGGAGTAGTACCGATACCCTGGATTGAACAGCATGGGGCCTAAGAACCGAAAGGAACAGGGCATGAACAATGTAATGAAAATCCTCGTGATCTCTGCCGTGATCGCTTTTATTGTAAGCTGTGGAGGTAGAGAAGTCACACGAACCGATCCGGATATGGTAACCGATCTCAGCGGCTACTGGAACGAAACCGACGCCCACATGGTGGCTGATTCAATGATCACACAATGTCTCAATGGCAGTTGGCTTGCATATTTCTCAACCGGGGGCATCAGGGATGAACGCCCGTCAGGACCAGTAATTGTCGTAGGCGGAATCTACAATCAGAGTTCGGAACATATTAACACAGATATCTTCATGACTGCAATTGAGCAGTCCCTCCTGGAATCAGGCAAAGTCCAGATAGCGGCAGGCGGAGACAGCAGAGGGGAAGTCAGATCTGAAAGAGAAGATCAGATAATATTCGCTTCACCGTCAACTGCCGCTGCATTCGGTATTGAGATCGGTGCGGACTTTGTCATGACCGGTAGTATCGGATCAATAATTGATGAGGAAGGCAGCACCAGGAGTGTTTACTACCAGATCAATCTGGAGCTGATTGATGTTGAAACGGCACTCAAGTCCTGGATAGGAAGTCTCGAGATCAAAAAGATGATCGAGTGGTAGGAACAGCCCTCGCATCCTGTTAAGTTTCTGAATGGACTTTCCGGTTACGGAGATAGCAGAGCTATGATCATATTACGTTATCCATTCGCTTTGGCAGCAATTCTACTGGCAGTTGTAATATCCGGCTGCGCAACAAATTATACCGGGGAAATGAGACCAGTAACCTCAAACCTGAGGATGGATAGACCTGACCTGGCCATCGAGGAATTCAGAGAGAATTTCACCGACTCCACCGGCAGGGACAGGCTTCTTTACCTTATGGAGCTGGGTAATCTGATGCGGCTTGCAGGTGATTTCGCAGCGGCGGAGAATCTGCTTCTTAAGGCTGACAGACTGAGCGATCGGCAGCGGGGAATTGAACTGGGGCAGGAAGTTGAAGCATTTCTAAGCAGCGATCTGGCCCTTGAGTTTAGAGGTGCGGACTATGAGAAAGTATTTATAAATTACTGTTTAGCAGTGAGTTATGCCTCGGAAAACAATATGGAGGATGCTCTGGTTGAATGCAGAAGGGTCAATGACAAGCTGCGGGTGCTCAACCAGATTTATGAAGAGAACAGGAACAGGTACAGTGATGACGCCTTTGTAAGATACCTCATGGGTATTCTCTACGAAAAGGCGGGAGATCTCAATAATGCTCTGATAGCTTACAGGAACAGTGCCGACGTATACGATTCTTCGTATGCAGAGGATTACGGAATATCAGCTCCACGGCAGGTGAAATCCGACATACTCAGACTGTCCAGTGAGCTCGGAATGCAGTCGGTCTTTCATGACTACTCGACACGCTGGTCTGATGTGAACTGGGAAAACGAGGGTCCTGATCGGGATCATGGTGAAATAGTGGTTATTCTGGAGGCGGGAATGATTCCTCCCAGAGTTGAGAAATCTTACACCATCGTTCTCAGCGACAGGGTTTACAGCGTTTCTCTGCCTGCTATTGCTGACAGGCGGCGCGAATCCTGGTCTGTTATCCTTTCCTCGGGAGACACGCAGGTTCATGGATTCCTAGCCGAGGATCTTGCAGGCATAGCCAGAAAGAACCTTGAGGATCATGCCGTACGTGATGTCGCAAGAGCCGTTGCCAGACTTGCTGTAAAAGCCGGCGTGACAGAAGCCGGAGAACAGCTTGTGGAGGAGCTTACGGAAGAGAACAGCAGCATTTCGCAGGTTGCGGGTTTCCTGCTCAGTATTGTAGGTGCCGTTACTGAACAAGCTGACCTCAGAGCGTGGCTGACTCTGCCTTCTCAGATATTCGTAGCCCGACTCAGGTTACCGGAAGGGACGCATCCCGTCAGAGTTGAAGTTAATGGTCGGACTGTTTTCAGTGATGAATCCATGTCTGTAGATCCTGGCGGAATACACCTGCTTTTTCTCAGGGATGGTTAGAATATTGACCAGATCAGAACTCGCATTCATTATAGATCATACTCTGCTTAAACCCGATACCGTTCCGGATGACATTGAAAAACTCTGCGAGGAAGCGATTCGTTACGGATTTTATTCCGTGTGCATTAATCCGGTCTGGGTTTCGTTCGCTTCGGAGATTCTTATTGAATCAGGACCGCTGGTCTGTTCGGTCGTAGGATTTCCCCTTGGTGCTACAAACTGCATGGGGGAAGAAGCTGCTAAAGCTGTGGACTCGGGAGCCGCTGAGCTGGACATGGTGATACCGCTCGGGTATCTGAAGAGCGGCAATATCACTGATACAGCACGTTGCATTCAGGATGTGGTCCGGGCATCTTCAGGAAATCCGGTAAAGGTCATTATTGAGACCTGTCTTCTGACTGACGAAGAGAAGGTTCTCGCATGCAGGATCGCTATGGACAGCGGCGCTTCCTGGGTAAAAACCTCCACCGGTTTCAACAGCGGCGGAGCCACCGTATCTGATGTCGTTCTTATGCGGAGTACGGTCGGGGAAGCACTTGGAGTAAAGGCTTCAGGTGGAATAAGGACCCTTGCGGGCGCTCTTGCGATGATAGAGGCGGGAGCCGGAAGACTCGGCTGCAGCGGGAGCATTGAGATAATTGAGTCACTGAATGTCTGATTGCGCCATTCTTAGCGAAATATTAGTGCAGGCAACTGGAGGGGTCAACCAGTTGCCTGCTCAGGTCCTGGATCACAATTCGTTCTCTACAGCCGGTCAGGGAGGGGGTCAGACCGGCAGTATCACAAGAACGAAAGCTGACATGGTAATCATAGCAACCATGATTATCAGCCAGTTTTTCAATCCAGGTTTTTGCATTTGAAAATCTCCTCGTACTTCTGTATTTTCTACCGAATGCTAATTATAGAAGCAAGATTCTTTCCAATCAGAAATAACTTATGAATATAGATACACTGAACGCCATGCAGAGGGAGGCCGTAAATTATACGGGAGGTCCTCTTCTTGTTCTTGCTGGTGCCGGAAGCGGCAAAACAAGAGTTCTCACTGCCAAAATAGCGGATATTATAGATGAAGGGTATGCGGAACCATGGGAGATTCTTGCCATGACCTTCACGAATAAAGCTGCACAGGAAATGAGAGAACGGGTGGAGAGCATACTTCCCGGAAGAGGCACCAGAGTTAAACTGGGAACATTCCATTCTGTCTGCGCCTGGATTCTCAGACGTGAAGCCCACTACCTCGGGTACAATGAGAATTTCACAATATACGATGCGGATGATCAAAAAACCCTGATCAGAAGGCTTCTGAAGGATATCAATTCAACAACGAAAATAACTCCCGGACTGGTGAAGGGATATATCTCAAGGAACAAGAACGATGGTATTTCATCGGAAGAAGCGTTGCAGAAGGCATCCAGTCAGAGTGAGAACGATCTTGCCGAAGTATATCTTAAATATCAGGAGCGATTGAGATCCTCCGGGGCGTTTGATTTTGACGATTTGTTGACGGGAGTTCTTAGCGTATTCCGTCAGAATAATGACATAAGAAAACTCTACTCCTCCATGTTCTCATACATTCTTGTCGATGAATATCAAGATACAAATAAAGTACAGCATGAACTTCTTAAAGAGCTTTCGAAGGATGGTGCAGGAATATGCGTAGTAGGCGATGATGATCAGTCTATCTATGCATGGAGGGGAGCCTGTGTAGAGAACATTCTGGAGTTTTCCAGGGATTTTCCCGGTACCAGGATCATCAGACTGGAAGAGAATTACAGATCTACCGGTAATATTCTGCGTGGAGCATCTGCATTGGTGAACCACAATAGAAGAAGGCATGGTAAAACACTCTGGACTAAACAGGATGCAGGGCATCCGATAACGGTCAAATACCTCTACAATGAGGCCGAAGAGGCGGAATGGATACTGAAGGAGATAATTGAACTGATAGAAGACGGCTCATGTCCGTCTGATTCAATAGCGGTGCTGTACAGGACGAACGCCCAGTCACGTCAGTTCGAAACCGCATGCAGAAAGCATGGCATTAATTACGAGGTTGTGGGATCTCAGAGATTCTATGAACGGATGGAGATCAAGGATATCATCGCTTATCTGAGAATTGTTATCAACCATGAGGACCGTCTCAGCCTTGAGCGGATAATCAACAAGCCTGCAAGGGGGCTTGGTAAAAAAGGGAGAGCA
>JAUWSL010000011.1 GCA_030610085.1 Candidatus Aegiribacteria sp. | reverse complement strand
TCCGCCAGTCGGCAGTGGTGAAACTGGTATCCACCCATTCGTTGTACTTCTCGTACTCAAGACTGTAACCGATAGTGAATTCAAGGTGTTCGGTGATTTCCCTGGCGAATGTGGACGTTATGGAATAACTACTCTGCCTGATACCAGGCGTGAAAATATAGAGATAACCCAGCTTCAGCTGCCATTTCCATCTTGATGATAAAAACCAGGGCTCCTCGTAGATGATCTCCGGTTCTATCTTCCGTCCATCCCTGGAGCCGAAGTATTCCATCATGTAAAAGCCAACGGATAATCTCTGGTTATTTCCCATGATATTCGGGTGAAGCCATGTAACGCTTCCAAAAACAGCCGATGGTGACACGTAACCGGTGCCAAAGTCAATCCTCTTGTATTTGTTTTCTCTTACGGAAATATCAAGGTCAACTATACAGGTATCGTTCTCTTCGGGGTGGTAGGAGAACCTGACATCGTGGAACAGACCGAGTCTGTAAATATTACTTATTGACTGCCTGAGGAGTTCCATATTCAGGGAATCACCGGGCTGGATCAGTATCTCCCGTGTGATGACCGTATTGCGAACCGTCTCTAATCCGGTGACTGAAATATTACCGAGAAAGGCCTGCTCATTTTCATTAATATTGCATCCCACAGCACGGTAACCGGTCTCTCCGTCGACTTCACTCATGCTCAACAGTTCGATGTCTATCGATGAATTAATGTAACCTCTTTCATTGTACAGATCGAGTATGGCATTTCTGAAAGTGAGTGTATCTTGAGGTGTTATCGGTTCACCTGGAGATCCCGGATAAAACGTGGCCAGTGAATCTGCGGAGTAAATCACCGCACCGTTGAATACGAGACCGGAAAGAAGACTCATTTTTCCAGCCTCGACGGTAATTCGCACAATATTGTTCTCGTCATTCCAGAGGGGCCACTGAACGGTTACATCAGCGTCAAGATATCCAAGATCGCTCAGGTTCGCGACTATACCATCGGTTACCTGGAGAGGTGTAATCCTCAGAAGGGATTCACCCTCATGAAGTCCTGTTCTGTTAAGAAGTTCATGCTCAGATATTGGAGTATCACCGGAGACGTATATGGAATCCACAACAGGTTCAGTGAAAGCCGCCTGCAGACCGGAAGGCATGAACAGAACCAGCAGAAATGTTGTAAGTGCCTTCACGATGGAATACCGATTTCCTGGTACGATGCTGCTTCCTTTCCGAGACTATGATCCCCGCTGTATATCCTTATCCGATACCATCCCATTGAGCGGATACTCGGAAATATACAAGTAAGCAGGTATAGCTCCACATATTAACAAGCATAATTCCGTTGCATGGTTCGTGCTGGAGGAAGATCCGCATGCATCTTCCACCTTGCGGCGGATAATACTTAACTGACTGAGAACATACGAATATGTAAACACAGCGCATACAGTACTTACAGTCAGTGTATATAATATTCCTGCCCGGTGGCCAGTAACGAACTTGAAACAGGACTCTACAGATAACATCTTGACTCGGTAGTGAGTCTGAATATTATTAAAGTCCGATTACAACCAGTTTTGTGAAAACGAAATCGTTGTTGATCAGCACAGGATATTTACTTTGAATATGGTGCCCTCTACCAGGAGAGATTGGTTGGTCAGATGAGTAAAATTCTGTCTTCAGAATGCCCGATATGCGAAGGTAATGAGAGTGTTAATATCGGAAAACCACAGATCTCACAGCAAGCTGCTAGTTTTATTCATAAGGAATATCAAGTAGTAAAATGTAAATTTTGTGGATTTTATTATGTTTATCCTGAGATTATGCTGGGAGATCAAGAATGGGAGAAGCTGTACGGTACCGAATACTTCAGCAATCAGACTTCCTGGTGGACCCGGAAGAGATGCTTTGATCGGAAACAACGGCTTGACTGGCTTCAGGGAACCTCCACTCGTAATATACGCAGGTTTCTTGATATCGGCTGTGGTGAGGGTTACCTGCTTATAGATGCCCTCAAAAGAGGTTGGGATACATACGGCATTGATATTTCTGATAATAGACTGGATAATGCAAAGGCTGAGAACATCGATTTTCGCAAGAGTGATATCTTTCAGGCAGCTTTTCCCGACGAATTCTTCGATTGCATATATCTGGATTCAGTTCTGGAACACACACTGGACCCAAGTCGTCATTTAAGTGAGATCAAACGAATACTGCGGAAAGGAGGAGTCCTGTATATCGGAGTTCCCAATGAAGATTGCCTCTTCAATGATGTTAAAAGACTGATCTATATATTATTGGGTAAACATAATCTATCATCACGTCTTCAACCTTTCAAACGCCCGTTTCATATCAGTGGATTCACAAAAATATCTTTCTTCAAGGTTTTACGTAAGAATGGCTTTGACATTACCAGATTCAGAAACTTCTCTGGAGAGTATGAATGGAGAAAATTCAAATACTTCACCAAACCGTTTCTGATCAATCTTATCCTGTTGCCAGTACATTTGTTCGCTATCCCGCTCAAGAAAAGAATCTACATGGATACCGTTGTCCGGAAAAGCGATGCAGTCCCGGAGTGAATGAAGTTCTGCTTTTCATCGGTGGAACGGATCCAAGCGGAGGGGCAGGATTGCCGGCGGACCTGAAGACCGCCTCGGCCCTTGGTTTTCATGGATGTCCGGTGGTCACCGCGGTGACAGTTCAGAACAGCGGAAACGTTCTATCATGGGAAGCCGTTGCTCCGGAAATACTTCTGGAACAGCTCAGGGCTGTGTGCGATGACGGTCCGCTTGCTGGAGTTAAATCAGGGATGCTTGGAAGCAGGGAGAATGTTTCCGCTCTTGCCGGATTCATCAGGGAGGAACTGGGCGGTTTGCCGTACATTCTTGATCCGGTCCTTGCCGCGGGGGGAGGGGGTTCTCTTTTGAGCGGCGGGATGTTGGATCCTCTCAGAGATGAGCTCCTGCCTCTATGCACTCTATGCACTCCGAATATCAGTGAAGCGGAGATACTTTCCGGGATATCCATTTCGGATACTGATGATATGGTTGAGGCCGGCAGGGCTATTATCCGCTTCGGCGCAAAAGCCGTACTGGTCAAGGGAGGACACCTTGGGGGAAACCCTGTGGATATGCTGGTGACCGAAAACAGAACTGTAAAATTCAGCGGGTCCAGGATCACTGAGGATAACGTGCACGGCACCGGCTGCACTCTGGCATCAGCGATAGCGGCTCTGCTTGCAGACGGGTTCCCCCTGGAATCCGCAATAAGGAATGGAAGGCAGTTTGTCAGAAGGATTATCAGCAGGAGGATCGGGAGGGTCCATGGTTACCTTCCGGGTCATTCTCACGGAGCGGGTCCACTGCCCCCGACGCCAGATGGCACTTCATTCTACCTTCCACCGGCATTCTGCGCAATGTGCAGCGAACCACTTGGCAAATTACCCGGAGAACACGGGCATCTTTTCTGCAGAAAGTGCGGATTCATCCACTACAGGAATCCACTCCCTGCCGTAGTGCTGATGGTCCACGACGATAAGAGAATCCTGCTCGTTCGAAGAGGGGTTCCACCGAAAAAGGGGATGCTGTCCCTTCCCGGGGGTTTTCTTGAAACCGGTGAAACACCTGTTGAATGCGGTATCCGGGAGCTGATGGAGGAAACCGGCCTTCAGGCATTGGAAACAAGACTGATGGAGCTGGAAACCGATTCAACAGCTTACGGCGGAATACTCCTGGCGGTACTTGAAGTCAGGGAATGGGAAGGTACGCTTGTGGCCGGAGATGATGCGTCAGAGGTTATGTGGTGCCCGATCCGGGAGGTTCCCGAATTAGCTTTCAGTGCTCATAACAGGCTTGTGGAAAAACTCGCGGGAACTCTGTAAACAGAGCCGTTGATATTGCTGATCAGATATGCATGTTTATGAAAGGGCTTTTAGAGTTTCCTCAAGGGCTTCCTGATCGTGGGTTCCGTATACAGTGACATCCTTCACCCTTTTCATGAGTCCCTGAAGAACTTTTCCCGGACCGACTTCAATGAATATATCGAAGCCGCTTCTCTGAAGTTTCTTTATCGAATCAGCCCAGAGAACGGGAGATGTTACCTGTTGCTTGAGCAATCGTTTAGCTTCGTCACCGCTACGGATAAGATCAGCGGTGACATTTGCGACGACGGGTATCTCGGGTTCGTAAAAACCCGCATCATCCAGCGCGCTCTCAAGACCCTTGGCCGCATCCTTCATAAGAGGTGAATGCCAGGCTCCGGAAACTTGAAGAGGTATGATCTTTCTGGCGCCCATTTTTTTGCACAGGCTCCCGGCCTTTTTCAGAGCGTCCCTCGATCCGGAAATAACAACCTGCCCATCAGAATTCACGTTGGCTATTCCCACAGGGCCTATTGAGGATGCTTCATCAATGCATTTCCTGGCATCATCCAGGCTCAAACCTATAATGGCCAGCATTCCGCCGGGATGCCTGTCAGCACATTCCTGCATGAATTCACCCCGTATGCGGGTCAGCTTGGCGGCTATGCCCGGCAGCAGAACCCCTGCGGTAACCAGCGCGGCGTATTCACCGAGGCTGTGTCCGGCTGTGCCCTCAGGTTTAATTCCCGCTGCAACCAGAACGTTCATGGTGGCTATGCTTATCATAGTGATGGCTGGCTGTACATTGTCAGTTCTCGTTAAGATCTCAGGAGGTCCGTTGGATATTATCTCGCTCAATTTATGAACACCGGTCATTTCATTGATCCTATCAAGAAAATCCACAGCATCCGGATAGCTTCTAAGAAATTTATCCATTCCAACGCTCTGCGATGCCTGACCGGGAAATAGAAAAGCTAATCTTCCCATTCGATCCTCCTAACGATGGCGAGAAACAACCATCGAAATTCTATATAATAATATCAGGCAAACGCAACCCCCGGTTTTACCTATTCTCCGATCCTGGGTGTTCGTCCCAGAAGAGTCAGCAATCTCGCTTCAGCTATCAGACATGCTGCTCTTGAAGATTCAAGCGACGCCTCGGCCAATGTAATACCCGACTGTGCATCCAGCAGATCAAGAAGAGAAATGCTTCCAAGGTTGTAGCTCATCGTTGAAAGCCTCAGCTTCTCGTTAGCCTGATTAAGAACTTCAAGGGAAAGCTCCCAGCTTCTGATAGAACTGATGAGGGTATTTCGCGAAGCCAGTATGTAGCTCTCAATGGAATTCACCAGAGCTTCATGGGATGCCTGCTGTCTCATTACCGAAGCCCTGGAGGATTGAATGATGCTTTCGCGGTTGAATCCATCGAAAAGGGTCCAGCTGAGGGTAAGTGAGACCTGCCAGCTGTCCCTGCTGGAGAAATCCTCGAAATCGAGTTCATCATTACTCCAGTTCCAGCTTCCTCCGGCATTAAGCGACGGCCAATACGAACGCTTGTTTGATTCGTAGTTATACTCTACAGCTGAGATTCTTTCCCCGGAAGAGGCGATAGTATTGCTACCTGACATATCCAGGCTGTAGTTCATTGCTGTATTGATTGACACCGGCTGCAGTACTGCATTCATGTTAACCGTGTATTCAGATCCTACCACACCTGCAATCTGATATAGAATCGTATAGGCATTGGACAAAGACTGCTCCCTCTGAATCAGCAGCAGACTATCAGAACTAAGTTTGACTTCAGCCTGTATAAGCTCAAGGTTCGTGGCTCCTCCTATCTCGTAAAGAGCCCCTGTTCTCCTCAGCTGTTCACTACTTCTTTCAATAGCCCCTCTTGAAGAGGCAAGGAGATGTACCGACTTGATCACTTCGTAATAAGCCTCGACAATATCCATGGAAAGATCAAGCCTTGCCTGATCCATATCGAACCGTGAAGCGTCAAGTGAATGCCTGCTTCCGGACATGCGCAGCCAGCTGCTACCTCCGGATGCCAGTATTTCCTGCGAGATACTGGCTGACATTGACCAGGATGAATTATCGGTGTCAGTAAAACCACCTGAAATATCCGGGATAGAGCTCCATGAATGGCCTGCGGACGAATTGAAATTCAGCCTGGGCCAGAGAAAGGACTCCGAAGATCTCAGCGATGCTTCAGCAGACAAAAGATCGGCTGATGAGATCACAATGTCGGGTGAATTCTCCATTGCCACCCTCACCCATCCCGAAAGGTCAAGTGATAGGGAATCGGTCTGCGCGAAAAGAACCGAAATTATCAAAGGCAGAAAAAAGACAGCTATTCTCATTTTTAAACTCTCCGTTTCCGTTATGCTTACTGTGCGAACATCACCGGCAGAGAAATCAGCAGAATACCGATAATATATATGGAGAAGCAAAGACGTATCCCCCAGGAACGGTCACGCTGCATCATTAAGGCAAGGCCTCTCCCCCATAGAAGCAGCGCGGCAATGGAGGGAATATCAACACTCTCCAGAAATCTATATATAAAAACGTGAATCCTTGATGGATTGACGACATCAACTGGGACAAAGATCGAGAGGTTGAGCCTAATCGAAGGGGGGATATTGATAACCGAAACGATAACGATCAGCAGCACTCCGGTGAGCATGTAAGCGGATTGTGACAGCATGGAAGATGTAATGTAATCCGTTATCCTGCCGACCTTCTCACCTTCAACGGCAAACACTAAACCGAATCCGGCCAGAGCCGCGAGCAGAGCGATTATGCTTCTTTCCACCAGCCTTGCCATTGGAAGATTCTCGCGCATGCGTTTCAAATCCTCAAGCTCACCTTCGAATACACTGTCAGCCTGAGCAGAGGTGAAGCCATCCTCCACCAGCTCCGGCAGTCTTTCTTCTCTCCACTCCTCTTCAGCCTCGGTCCAGTTGATCAGCATTGCAGGTAAATATCCAGCTACTGAGATCACTATCACCGCCGCTATCATCACTATTCCTGCAGTCCTGATGTTCAGAAGGAGTGAATAGGCTTTCTCTGTTCTCCAGAACTGCGTGAATACGGCAAGCAATGCTTCGACTGTGTTCTCCGGAAGTCTCATCGTACCCCTCTGGTATTGATTGCCCTGGAATAAACACCCTCGTAAGATACAACTCTGTTCTTCCAGGAATTGTCCTGTCTCATACATTTCTTTACAAGCCAGGCCCATCTATTCCTTCGACTGTGCACACCTCGCGCACGGAGAATGCACCTGTACAGAGTTTTGGGATCGGCTCTGTTCATTACAAAACCGAATCCGCCGTCCCCCTCATCGATAACGGTATCCGTGAGTCCCCCTGTTCTGTTCACAAGCGGAACAGCACCGTAACGCATCCCCATCATCTGGGCAAGACCACAGGGCTCGAATCTGCTGGGCATCAAAATGATATCACAGCCGGAGAATATCTTTCTGGCCATGATTTCATCGTATCTCAGTGTTACCGAAACGCTTCCCGGATGTGTAATGGCCAGTTCTGATAACCTTCCCATACAGTTCCTGTCACCGGTTCCCAGTATTACGAATTTGACACCCCTGTCAACCAGTCTTCCTATTATAGGAAACAGAAGATCGAGTCCCTTCTGGTCGGTCAGCCTCGATACAACTCCAACGATGATCTCTCCACTGCCGGGGTCGAGTTTATGAGTTCTCAGCAGCTCTCTTCTGGATTTCTTTCTGGGTGAAATGGATTCCGCACTGTACGATGCCGCCAGAATCCCGTCAGTTTCCGGATTCCACACTTCATAATCAATACCGTTCAGTATACCTGTCAGATCATTGGAACGCTGGCGCATAAGACCATCTAAACTTTCACCGGACCGTGGTCTCTGTATCTCTTCCGCGTAGGTCGGGCTGACGGTGGTAACCTGATCAGCATAGACAATTCCGGATTTGAGAAAACTGAAAGTTCCGTAAAATTCAAGACCTTCAAGAGTGAACAGCGACCGCGGAAGGTAAGTACAGCAGTATTCCTCCGGTGGAAAATTACCCTGGAAATGCATGTTATGAACTGTGAATACAACTGCCGGTCTGATACTGTTCCTCAAGTACGCAGGGATAAGCCCTGTCTGCCAGTCGTGACAGTGGAGTATGTCAGGTGGTTTCCTGAGGCTTTCCTGGAACGACACTACCGCTCTGCAGAAGAATGCGAATCGTAACGCGTTATCGTCGTATGCGCTTCCGTTATCCGGTCCGTATATCCCCGACCTTTGAAAGTACTCATCCTTGCTGACAAAATAAATCGATATGCCAGTTCCTGGAATAACAGATTTCGCGAGACCGAAATTCTCTCCGGCCGAAGTCAGGAACTCCCCTCTGACCCAGCTGAGATCCCTGTTCTTTTCAGGACCACAATACAGGGGCATGATTATGCTTACATCATGCCCGGCCTCCTCAAGGGCTTTAGGCAGAGATCCTGTTACCCCGGCCAGTCCACCGGTACTGGCAAATGGATAAACCTCGGAGGCTGCTAAAAGTATCCTCATCTCCCGGCCCTCCACTTACGTATTCCAGTAATGAGGAAATAGAGAAAAACGATGGCAAGAATTATCCAGATCCATATCTCGAAGCGTATCATGAACTGCTCTGCGGCCTGTATATTGCTTCCGAAAACTGAACCGGCGATGGAAAGCAGCAGGTACCACGCTATGGCACTGAAGGCAATGGGAAATACGGCCAGGGCAAATCGCATACCCGAGGTTCCCGCTATGAATACGAGCAGGGACCTTATACCGGGAATGAACCGGCTTACCGCAAGAATAATGGGTCCGCGATCTGCTACAAGGGATTTTGCCCTTTCGATCTTATCCGGTTCAACCTTCCTCGCGAGCCAGCCTTCAACGAATTGTCTTCCGGGTTTATGTCCGGCATAGAACAGGATACAGCTGGCGAGG
This sequence comes from Candidatus Aegiribacteria sp., assembly GCA_030610085.1. GTDB lineage: Bacteria > Fermentibacterota > Fermentibacteria > Fermentibacterales > JCC-6 > Aegiribacteria. The sequence goes on along the minus strand of JAUWSL010000011.1, from coordinate 19,030 downwards.
AAACATCCCGTCACCCCGTAGAGCACCGCTAAGACGATAGATAAACCGCCTGAAATCGCCCATCCGGAGATGACTATAAAAAGAATGTCTCCGGGGAATGGAGGGAAAAGAGTTTCCACGAATGCGATTACTCCGAGAAGCGGCCCTGCCCAGGCTCCAGGCGGATTATTAACGAGATATTCAAGCATACCCTCGATCAATGATTCGCCATCACTTCAGTTTCAGTGCTCCTTGCAACCCTGGCCATAACCATGCAGCCCATGCCCTTATCTTTCCCGATATCACCAAGCGTGTTCGTTGTTGTTCCCTTTACCCAGATTCTTTCAGGGTCGATACAGGTTATTCCGGCTATCCGTTCGATCATTATATCGCGGACGGTGGCGATCTTCGGGAAGTTCGAAATAACGGTAATGTCGATCTGTCCGATCTCCCAGCCCGCGTCGCGGACGAAGCCGCATACTTTTTCAAGGAGGATGGCGCTGTCAGCATCTTTCCACCTGTCATTTTCAGGGGGAAAGAACGAACCGATGTCTCCCAGCCTGGATGCCGAAAGAAGAGCGTCTGCTACTGCATGCAGCACAGCATCTCCATCGGAATGACCCGAAAGACCAAAATCAGCTTCCATATGACAGCCGCCAGCAACAAATGGAATTCCCTTTTCAAAGGGGTGAAAATCAAGTCCGATCCCGATCCTGTTTTCCATGGTCCTCCCAGTCATCGATTCGATCATCATCAGATCCTCAGGATCCGTCAGTTTTATATTTCCTGGATCACCATCTACCGCGAGTACTTCCAGGCCGGCGATTTCCATAGCCCCGCACTCATCGGTTACCTCATCGGCTTCCTTCAGTACCCGCAGAAGAACATCAAGCGTGAATCCCTGGGGTGTCTGGCTCATTCGAAGTGATTCCCTTGAAACAGTGCCGCGGATGAGGGAAGATGATGTCACGCTCTTAACCGTATCCCTGACGGGGATGACAGGTACGGCAGCCCCCGAATCAAGAACACCCTTCATGACCCGCAGGATAAGAGAACCTGAAACAAGGGGTCGCGCCGCATCGTGCACAAGTACCAGGCAGGACGATTTGAGAGCCTGAAGACCGGCAAGAACGGAATCCTGACGTCGAAGACCTCCTGCAACTGTCTTTACGTATGCCGGTGGATCCCAGAAGGGCTTCCAGAGATTACTGTCTCCAGGGGTAACCACAACGATCTCCCCGATCTCCTCTATAACCGAAAAGGTTTTGATCGACCAGTCGATCAGCGGTCTGCCATGGAGTCTGAGAAACTGCTTCGGAACTCCTGAACCGAATCTGGTGCCCGATCCGGCAGCTACTATCACAGCTCCCCAGGTATTCTTCTGCATATGATTCAGTTCTTCAGTATACTCCCGGCCTGTAAGTCATCTGTTCCAATTTCGCTGATGTCCTTGCTAAGCCTGGCGAAGACCATAGTGCCGCCTGAGGATCTGAAAGTAGTATGGGCTTGAGCTTCAACGGTATTACCAAGCATATCTTCAGCACCCTCTACAACTATCATGGTTCCGTCATCCATGAAACCGACCGCCTGCTTTGGGTTCCTTCCCTTTCGCACCAGCTTTATGGAAAGGATCTCTCCAGGCAATGTCACAGGCCTGGCCGCGGGTCCAACCTCTTCGAGATTGATAACATGATTGCCCTCCTTAACGGCGATATCAAGTATATCCATGTCACTGCTGAGGAGGGATACATTTTCTCTTCTGAGATATTCAAGTATGCGGAAACGTTCTCTTTCATGCTTCCCGAAATCTTTATATTCAAGTCCTCCGGAATTACCTGCGGCCTCATCCAGTCTTTCAAGGGTTTCCAATCCTCTTCTTGCCCTGCCCCTTTCAATTATATCCTCCGAATCGCTCATGTCCTCAAGCCGGTTCTTTATGGAAGCAGGAAGGATGAAGGGGCCTCTGATAAGCCCTGAAAGCATCATATCCGCGACCCGGCCGTCGATGATCGCCGTAAGGTCTACCAGCAGCGGAGTTGCAGTCGTTTCGTTTTCTCTGGCAGTCTGCAAGAGTCCCAGCTTCTTACCTTTCGTGAACGCTACATGACCGAATACGTACGAGAATGCAAAGGGTATCATTATCAGTGGTGTTACGCCGGTTCCAGGTGCCTGGAGATTTCCCATGCGTAATGCCAGCATGACCAGAATACCTGCAATAAGCCCGATGATCGCGCCTACAGTTGCGTAAATAATTTCATCTGCAGGGATCTTTACGAATACGATCTGCAGGATTACGGCGAATATGCCGATCCCCAGACCAGTGAGTCCGTACCATGGGGAAGGCGAAAAGCCATCAAATGCGAATGTCCCCAGCAGGCCGAGAACAAGAATGAAAAGTACACGTACTTCCCAGCCCGAAATTTTCATAACCAGTTTCCTCCTTTTTCCTTTCGACTTGAGAGAAGGCTTCCTATTGAATCGATTAAACTGCTGAAACCCTCTGCTCCCTTACCGGCTTTAGACGCGTCTTCCGCGGCTCCCGCCAGCCCTGAAAAACCCAGGCTGAGAACCTCTCTCAGTCTGAGATCAAAATGTGTAACCGGTCTGAGCTCTCCGCCGAGCCCGATCTCGCTGCTGACGGTAATACCTTCTCGCACCGGTTTTTCAAGTCTGCTCGATGCAACGGCAAGACAGACACCGAGGTCGGCCCCTGGATCGGCCAGGTTCGCACCTCCGGCAACGTTTACGTAAACGTCCTGGTTGCCCAGATCCATCCCGCATCTTTTTTCCAGCACGGCAAGGAGCATCGGCAGCCTTCGGGAGTCCATCCCGTTAGCACTTCTCTGCGGGTAACCGTACCTGGTAGTGCTTGTCAGTGCCTGAACCTCTACCAGAAACGGCCTCGTCCCTTCCATCACCGCGGTTATCACCGTACCACTTCGGCAGGCATTTTCCCTTCTGAGGAAGTAGGCCGATACTTCACTTACGCTCTTCAGCCCTTCCTTTGTCATCTCGAACACACCCAGTTCATTTGTCGAACCGAAACGGTTTTTGGCGGCCCTCAGGAGACGGTATAATCGATCCCCCTCTCCCTCAAAATATATAACGGAATCCACAAGATGCTCCAGAACCTTCGGTCCGGCGAGTGAACCGGCCTTGGTTACATGACCGACTATAAAAGCGGTTAAACGCCTTGTTTTACACGTCCTGATCAGCTCCGAAGTACAATGTCTTACCTGCGATACTGAGCCGGGAGCGCTTGAAATATCAGCAGAATAGAGGGTCTGTATGGAATCGACGATAACGATGGAGCAACCCGAATTCACCAGATTATTCATTACTGTATCAAGATCCGTTGCCGCAAGAACTACGATGTTATCATGTATAGAATCGATTCTGCGAGCCCTCTGAGCGACCTGTTCAGGGGATTCCTCACCGGTAGCGTACAGTACCTTTTCTCCCCTGTCTGCGAGTTTTGAGGATAGCTGAAGCATCAGGGTGCTTTTTCCGATACCGGGTTCCCCTCCGATAAGGTTTACCGATCCCCGCAGAACACCCCCACCGAAAACCCTGTCCAGCTCCTCGATACCTGTATTGAGCCTCTCGCCGGAAATTTCCGGAATTTCCGTGAGGGGTACCGGATGGGATATCAAAGCATTCGAAAGCGGTTTGCCTGGAAGTTTAACAACCACCTCCTCCACCATGGTGTTCCATGCCCCGCAGTGCGGACACTTGCCGGACCACTTTGCAGCGTTTCCTCCGCACTCGTTACAGACGAAGAGCGTTCTCTTTCTGGCCAAGCTGCTCCTATCTAGTCGCGTTCGTCTTTTTCTTCAGGGAAAAAACGGGTTATATCGGAATGGAAGATGAGGTTCACTATCCCCAGAGGGCCGTTTCTCTGTTTTCCTATCTTCAGCATGGTTTCAATTCTAAGGCGGTCTAAATGGTCTTCGAACTCCCCATCGGTGTCAGCGTGCATCCCAGGTTGATGAAGGAACATAACAAGGTCGGCATCCTGCTCGATGGCGCCGCTTTCTCTGAGATCGCTGAGCCTTGGCGGACCGCTTCTCTTTGTGGCCATCCGGCTAAGCTGGGAAAGTGCCATCACGGGAAGTTTCATCTCCTTGGCAAGCGCTTTCAGGTCCCCTGTTATGCGTGCTACTTCCTGCTGCCTGTTCTCGGTGTTTCCATCGCCGCGCATAAGCTGAAGGTAATCGACGAAGACCATGCAGATGTCTTCCCGTCTTATCAGGCTTCTTACCTTTGCTCTTATCTCCATCGAGCCGATACTGGCTTTGTCATCGATGAAGATCTTCAGTCTCTGAAGTCTGTCAGCAGCCCCCTGAAGCTTGTACCAGGATTCCTGCGAAAGAGTGCCCTCGATAATGGGTTTTGTCCCTATGTGAGCATCAGCGCAGAGCAGCCTCTGTGTAAGCATCGCATCGGACATTTCAAGGCTGAAAATGGCAACACCCCTATCCGTTTTCGTCGCGATATGGGCAGCCATGTTCAGGGCCATACTTGTCTTACCAACGCCCGGCCGGGCTGCCAGAATTATCAGCTCACCGGGATGAAATCCTGTTGTCTTCTTATCCAGTTCGGTAAATCCGGTGGGTAGTCCGGTAGCGTAACCCTTGGTGTTGCGGAGGTTCTCAAGCTCCTCGATACCCCTGGAAACAAGCTGCGATAAGGGTTTAAACTCCCCCGATGCTCTTGATTCAGTGATCGCCATTATCTTGCTTGCGGCCGTATCAAGGACATCCTCAACGTCAGCTGTGCCTTCCAGGACTTCGTTGATATTCTCCCTGCTCACCTTGATGAGCTGCCGAAGCATAGCTTTGTTCTTGATAATTTTTATATACTGAAGCACATTGGAAAGCAGAGGGATATCATCTGTCAGGGAGGCTAAGTACTCTATACCTCCGGACTCCTCGAGGGTCTTCTTCCTTGAAAGTTCCTCGCTTACCGTTACCATATCCGTTACGCTGTTCCTTGAGTCGAGGTCCCGGCAGGCCTGGAAGATCATCCTGTGCTTGCGATCGAAGAAATCGTTTGTGTTAAGGGCATCAAGAGCTTCAACGGTCAGTTCCTGATCAAGAAGCATTGCTCCTAGAACACTCATTTCAGCGTCCAGACTGTGGGGAGGCCTGTATCCCTTTTCCTCCGTCATTCTCAATTCTTCCCGACTCCGGGAAGGCCCAGCTCATCAAGGAGTTTTTTCAGCATCTTCATATCCTCCCATACAGGTCTTTTCAGGGCATCGGTTCTAAGAAGGGCAGCAGGGTGATAGGTCGGAATGACCGGAATATCACCGTACCTGTGAATAATGCCTCTGAGTTTTCCAATACCCTCGCTGCTTCCTGTCATCGTTCTGCTGGCGGGAGCGCCCAGTGTAACTATGACACCCGGTTTCATGATCCTTATCTGTTCTTCAAGTATCCACCAGCATGCAGCAACTTCATCTTTTGAAGGTGTTCTGTTACCCGGAGGCCTGCACTTCACGATATTCGTGATGTACACCGAATCCCTGTCCAGGTCAATGGCTGCGAGTATTCTATCCAGAAGCTTCCCTGCGCGGCCTACGAATGGTTCACCCTGGATATCCTCGTTAGCTCCGGGGCCCTCACCGATGAAGATTATCCCTGAGGATGGATTCCCGCCACCGAAGACTATCGTATTTCTTTCTTCACACAGTCTGCAGCCCCGGCAGTCACCAACCCTGGAAACAAGTGCGTTCAGTTCGGAAGGTATGTTACCGGCTTCGCAGGCGGTCAAAGAAGCGGTCTTATCACCTTTCAGCTCTGAGATCCATTCGGGAAGTGCAAAAATATCATCAAGGCCGAAACTTGCCACCGAATTCCAGAATGGATCGTCCCTGCCCCGCGGAGCGGAGGGATCCTTCTTCTCAGTCATTAACCCTCATTGCCTTTCATTAAATATCTGCCCATCGCAGCAGCCAGAAGCTCTGCAATATACCTTTTCGAGGAGCGCTTGACTTCCAGGTAACTGCCGTCAGTGAAAATGAGCCTCCCCTGGTTGGAGGATGCCTCCATCCCGGTTCCCTTAACATCACCGGGATTATAGAAAATGGCTGATGCTCCCTTGCGCTTCATTTTCTCAAGTGCCCGTTTTTCTCCGTCGGGCCCGAATTCAAGGGAAAAGGCCATCACCGGGCACATGCAGTCAATCGTTCTGTCAAGTTCCTCCAGAATATCGGGTGTTGCCTCAAGCTCAAGCCTGACAGTTCCGGATCTTTCAGTTTTGCCGTCATGGAAAGCGGAGGGTCTGAAATCCGAAACTGCAGCCGCCATCACCAGCAGATCAGCCTTCTCAACTTCTCCGGCAAGGATCTTCTGCATTTCCTCCGCTGTTTCGACGGGGATCGTTTCCACCCCGGACGGTGGGGAAATACAGGCCGGTCCTGTTACGAACAGAACCTCTGCACCCGCATCACGGAAAGCCATCGCCATACTGCAACCCATCAGTCCGCTGGACCTGTTGGAAATGAATCGAACACTGTCCAGCGCCTCCCTTGTGGGACCTGATGTAACTATCACGCTTTTCCCATTCCAGTATTCACGACCAATGAAGCGGTCGGGAGTGAAGGCTCTGATTTCGGGAGGAAAGCTGGTTTCGGCTATTTGCAGTCTCTCACCCGAGAATACTGATTCGACCTGCATCATGGAATCCTCAAGGTGCCTGTTGCATACATAGTAGTCAAAGGAGCCGATCCAGCTGATCTCCCATGCCGCCACTTCCATCCTTCGCAGAACCGCATCCGGATCATCGGTATTTCTGCCCAGAAGTCTGCTGGCAAGTACATCGGGAGAAGGAGTCAGAATAAAGATGAGAATGGAAACAGGAAAAGCTTCCTTTATCTGAAGAGCCCCCTGAACATCAATATCAAGAATAACGCTTCTGCCGCTGGCAAGTTCACTCCTGACCCGTTCTCTTGAAGTTCCATAGAGATACCCGTGAACCTCAGCATATTCGAGGAAATACCCGTTTTCTATTTTCTCCAGGAACTCTTCCCTGCCTGTGAAGAAGTAATCCACTCCTTCTATCTCCGAACCACGCGGAGACCTTGTTGTGGTTGAAACGGAGAACACTGCAGAACTGAATGTCTCAACGAGGTGATGAGCAAGGGTGGTTTTACCGGCCCCCGAAGGTCCTGCAAGTACTATCAGCTGACCAGGAGAGTTATTCAATATTCGCAGCCTGCTCCTTCAGTGATGAAAGAATATTCTTCATCTCTATAACCTTGAGTGCCTGTTCCGGATCGTCAACTTTTGCACCCATCGTATTCATCTCACGGTGCATTTCCTGGATAAGAAACTCCAGCTTCCTCCCGATGGGACCGCTGTCTGAATCTACTATTTCAATGGCATAGTCAAGGTGGCATGTCAGCCTCTGGACCTCCTCTGTTACATCGGATCTGTCTGCCAGAAGGGCCAGTTCCTGCATCATGCGATTCTCATCCAACTTGATATCATCCATCAGATCGGATACTCTTTTCCGAAGAAGCACGTACCTCTCCTGTACGGTTTCCTTCTGCTGCTCCAGAACGGGAGCAGTCAGTTCCCTGATGCTTGAAAAACCATCCCGGAAAAGGGGCGCAAGCGCTGTTCCCTCCCTGCGCCGGTTCTCCCTGAGTTCAGCGAGTGCCTCGGCAATGGATGACCTGAAAGCATCCGTCAGTTCCCCGCGATCAAGCGTTGCAGAATCGGCTCTACTCACAACTCCAGGCAGACCGAGAAGCTCCCCGGCGGACATCCCGCTTACGCAATCGTTTTCCCGCGAAAGAAGCTCCGCGGCAGTGATATACTCTCTGGCAGCTTCAATACTGATCGTTACGCAGGAATCACCAAAGCCACCCAGTTCAACGGAAGCGTCAAGCCTGATGCGCCCCCTTTCGAACATGCCGTCGATGACTTTCCTGACCTCAGGCTCAACACATGAAACAACCTCGGGCAGTTTCAGGGAAACGCTGAGGCTTTTGTGATTAACCGATTTCGCCTCAACCGTTACAGTGAAACCGTTACCGGCGGTTTCAGATCTACCGAAGCAAGTCATTGATTCCATCAGTATCCTCCCGGATATGGTAATTCGGACAACATCATACAGCAGGAAGTATATTAAACATAATTCAAAGATTTCACCAGTCATCTGCCGTGAAAGGAGTTTCGGTGGACGGTGTTTTTCTGAGCGCCCAGTTGCCGCCCCTGAAAGAACTGATCCTCGGCATGAAATGCAGGAAGATCGGCTGCCCCGTTATAAGGGACGGGTTCGGTCTTCTGTTCGATAACGGCACCCTTGTACTGAGCGCCAGGCCGGATTCACCGGGGCTCTGGTGGAACAAAACCGGGAAGATGACTGAACTCCCATCTCCGGTATGGAGCCATCACATTGAAGGGGCCCAGGTCATGGGTCTGCTTCAGCCGGGTGCGGACAGGATACTGCAAATAAGCTTCAAAGGTGGTCTTCTATACGGCAATTCAGATGTTACTCTTGTTTTTGAGGTGACCGGCAGGAATGCCAACGTTATCCTTCTGAGAAATGAAGACAACAGGATCCTCGCCTGTCACCGGAAGGTATCCTCCCGCACCAGCAGGTACAGAACCGTTGCACCCGGACAGCTGTACGTACCGCCTCCTTCTTCAGGATTGTCACCAGGGTCATGGAGTTCTTCCGCTGAACTGAGAAGTTCTATAGAAAATGGTAATAATTCTTCCGCATTGCTTTACAGAACACTTGAAGGAGTAGGCCCTGTTACCGCCGGAGCCCTGATCCGCCATGCTGAGATCAAAAAGAAGTCGTTGATTGACACTGTGATTGAACTGGAGAAGGCTCTGCTGGAACAGGATTTCAGCCCCTGGGAGGGTCCTGACGGCCCTCTGCCTGTAGAACTGGGTGAGGGAAAACCCATACTGGATCCACTCTCCTGCAGGATGACCGGAGAATCAACCGGCATCAGGAATGACAGGCTTGAAATATGGACAATCATTCTGCGAAAAAGGCTCGCGTTCGTTCGCAGAAGACTGGCAGGCGTAATGACTGCTATGGATAGACTTGTATCTCCCGACAAGTACAGAATATGGGGCAGCCTGCTTCTATCGATCGGGGATAATTCAAGAAAAGGCCTAGAAGAGATAGAACTAAAGGATTGGAACGGGGAAGAACATACAATACCGCTGAAACCTTTCAGATCACTCAAATCCAATGCAGCCAGGTTTTTCAGGAAAGCATCAAACACGGGAAAGGAAAAACACAATCTTGAAGAGCATAAACGTAACGCACTGATTGAAATAGAATCTCTGGAAAAGTCTCTCTCCCTGGCTCCTGATCTTACGGATGACGAACTGGAAGCACATCTGGGGAATCACAGAAAGAAAGTAAGAGATCAGGATGACCGGAGGAGAAGGATAGAGGCGAGAGTACTCAGCAGCGGCTGGAGATGCTTCGCCGGAAGAAATGCGCGTGAGAACGAAGAGGTTACGTTCAGAATGGGGAAACGAGGTGACTTATGGTTCCATGCACGAGGTTATCCAGGTGCCCATGTTGTTCTCAAGCTCGATGGAAGGAACGACAATCCGCCGGGAGAGATAATACTTGAAGCGGCAGTTGAGGCTGCGAAAAGCAGCGGAGCGTCCTCCGGGGTTATCCCTGTTGACTATACAAGAGTTCAGTATGTTAACCGAAGAAGAAAGGGAAAACCGGGGCAGGTTTTATACACCAGAGAAAAAACTGTTTTTGTAGATCTTGACAAACTATCCTGATTTGAACGAAAAATATTCCGTGCCCTTGGGGGGAAAGGAAAAAGGACATTCCGAAAATGTGTGAGGATATTGAAAAACTCCTTGCGAAGGCGAAGGAAGCAGTAATTTACTGTTACTGTCCTTATTCAGGGTTTCATGTAACAGCGGTTATTGAGGATGAAGAAGGAGGGCTGCATTGGGGAGTCAACATTGAGAATTCCTCCTACGGCCTTACCGTCTGTGCAGAAAGGGCAGCCGTTTTCTCAGCAGTTTCACAAGGGTTTAAAAAATTCAGAAGGATACTGATATACTCACCCGATGGTGAACCTCTTCCCTGCGGCGCCTGCAGGGAAGTGCTCGCCGAATTCTGCGATGATGATTTCCCGGTGATAGTGGCGGCTCCCGGCACTGCCGAACATTACACCCTGGCCGATCTGCTCCCCCACCACTTCTAAGCCGGGCTTACCTTTCCAACCTTTTTCAGACGTTTTACTAATACATATATTCAATAGTGATATTTATTTACTATCAATTCCGGTCATGGAAAGGGATATACGATCTCTCTTTACATCCACTTCTAAAACCCTGACCACGAGCTTCTCCCCCGCTGAGACTATATTCGCGGGATTTTTAACATATCTGTCCGCCATCTGACTTATGTGAACAAGCCCGTCCTGATGTACCCCCACATCTATGAAAGCGCCAAAATTGGTGACATTCGTTACTATGCCGGGAAGTATCATCCCCTCCTCCAGATCCTTGATGTCATGAACATCAGCAAAACTGAATACTCTGAAAGATTCTCTGGGATCTCTGCCTGGCTTATCCAGCTCTTTCATGATATCACGCAGAGTAGGAAGACCGGTTGTTCCGTCTACATAATCCTTCAGTTCTATCGATCTCCGGACATCCTCCGACCGCATCAGTTCCGTAACAGTCAGACCATTCGATCCGGCCATTCGCTCTACCACAGAATAGCTTTCAGGGTGAACACCGCTCGCATCAAGCGGATTCTGTCCGTTCCTGATTCTGAGAAACCCGGCGGATTGCTCGAACGCAACACGGCCGAGGCCTGATACTTCAAGCAGCTGCTGACGGCTGGGAAATGATCCGTTTTCCTCACTCCAATGAATAATATTCCTTGAAACCCGTTCAGTAAGACCGGATACATAGGAGAGAAGCTGAGGGCTTGCGGTGTTGAGATCGACTCCCACACTGTTCACGCAGCTCTCAACCGTATCATCAAGAGCCTTCTGGAGTTTTCTGGTGTCAACGTCGTGCTGATACTGACCAACTCCGATCGACTTCGGGTCGATCTTGACTAGTTCCGCCAGCGGATCCTGAAGCCTTCTTCCAATTGAAATAGCTCCCCTGACAGTAATATCAAAGTCAGGGAATTCCTCACGGGCGACTTCTGAGGCTGAGTAGACGGACGCCCCGCTCTCATTTACAGGAATGACCCTGACGTCCTCCGGCAGATCTCCCTCTCCCAGGAATGCTTCGGTTTCTCTGCCGGCAGTACCGTTACCTACAGCAATGTATTCCGGCTCGAATTCCTCTATCAGTCCGATCACGGTTCTCAAGGCCTCAGACTTCTTCGATTCAGACATAAAGGGGAAGATCGTTGTATTACGCTGAACCGACCCATGTGAATTGAGGCATACAACCTTGCAGCCGGTCCTGAAACCTGGATCTATGGCCAGAACACTTTTCGGGCCCAGCGGTGGAGCGAGCAGGAGTTCTCTCAGGTTGGAGGTGAATACTCTGATCGCCTCATCATCGGCCTCTTCCTTGCTTTTCAAACGAGTCTCAGTCTCCATCGACGGAGCAAGAAGTCTGCGGAAGCCATCCAATGCGGCTTCAGATATTAATACCCCCTCAGGGGTGTCCCGATCCAGACAGGCATTAGAGAGAACGATATCCAAAGCCTTCTCGAGCGAAACTGATACTTTCAGTGCAAGGATTTTCTTCTCTTCTCCCCTGCGCATTGCAAGAATCCTGTGTGATGGTGCGGAGCGTACTGATTCATTCCATTCAAAATAATTCCTGAATTTCGAACCTTCCTCTTCTTTTCCCGGAATCACCCTGCAGGAATAGCTGCCGGTCTCCCAGTAAAACCTTCGCATGGAATCTCTGATTTCAGCGTTATGTGCCAGTTCTTCCGCAATGATATCCCGCGCTCCGGAGACAGCATCCTCCAGCGTTTCGACACCCTTCTCCGAATCCAGGTATTGCAGCGCATACAGGAAAGGATCATCACCCTTCTGAAGCAGTATCCTCCGCGCCAGAGGTTCCAACCCTTTTTCCCGTGCTTTCGTGGCTCTGGTTCTTCTTTTTGGACGGAAAGGGAGATAGATATCCTCAAGCGAGGCAAGAGTACCGGCATTGCTGATCTTATCCTTCAACTCGGATGTAAGAAGTTCCCGTTCGTCCAGTGATCGCAGTATAACATCCCGTCTCAGATCAAGCTTTTCCAGCTGTTCCAGTCTGTCCCGGACAATTATGACTGAAACATCCTCCATGCTTCCGGTAGCTTCCTTACGATACCTTGCGATAAACGGTACGGTAGCTCCTTCTGCAAGCAGGGATGCAACTGCAGCAATGTGCGTCCTTTTCAATTTCGTTTCAATGGATATCTTTTCAAAATGACGATTTTGCATTTTACTCTTTCAGAACTGCGAATAGATCAATGAATAAGAAGATTCTAATGTTTGCGCCGGCCGCTGTTTGCCTTGAGCAGTTTTGTCCGCATCCTGAATTGACTGACTGGAAATCTACTCAAGCTCTCCAAGTGCCTCATTTATCGCATCACGAACCTGAACCATAACTTCGGGAACCAGAGTAAGCCCCTTGCGTGTCGGCTTCCAGTCTCCTCTGTCATCCATATAATATATTCTGACTCCTACGTACTGATTCCCCTTGAATTCGGAGAGCTCAATTCTGATCAGATCCTGTCCTTTTTCAATGTCTTTAACGGTCTTCTCCACGGTTCCTCCATTCAATGTTCCTGTAATTCGTTTATTCCACCTGAACCGGAAGTCTAATGAAAAAGACAGATGAAACGCAAGTCCGACCCGGGTCTGCAGATTAATTATTTATCTGATAATTATCTTGAAGGGAGGATTTATCACCCGCACTCGGAATAACCGCAACCTAGAGCACAGGCAACACATCCTGATTCGTACTTTAGAGGTCCTCCACACATGGGACAGGCTCCAGCAAGGTTTTCTGCAACCTCTTCATCCTTTGATTCCGTGATGTTAACAATTGCGTTCTGCTCTTCAAGTACCGGTTCGACGGACTGAATGATATCCGTATTATTCACTGTTGAAGTATGCAGTTCTTCATGGATATACCATTCAATGGTCTGCCCGATAGCATCAGCGCAGGAAAGAATTCTATCACCTCCCTGCCAGACAATTCTATGACAGCTTATTCCTTTAAGCTCCTTCACAATAGCCTCGGGTCTGATGCCGGATCTCAGGGAAAGTGAAATGAGTCTGCTTATTGCCTCAGACTGACTGGCTGCGCATCCGCCCGCTTTTCCCATCTGTGAAAACAGCTCAACCGGACCATTTTCATCCATATTAATCGTTACGTACAGTTTCCCGCAACCGGTCCTGATTCTTCTGGTAACACCTGAAGTTACATCTCCTCTGTCCCGCGGGCCAATTGGAACTGAAGGCAGAGCAACTCCATCGGCCTTTTCAGCTTCCTTGGATTTCATAAGGTTAAGAACCTGTTTGTCCCTGCTCTTATCCCGGTAGACTGTAATACCTTTGCACCCAAGCCTTCGAGAAAGCTTGAAAACTTCTGCTACACTCTTACGCGAAGCATTCTCGGGAAGATTCACTGTTTTTGAAACTGCATTATCCGTGTATTTCTGGAAAGCCGCCTGCATTCTTACATGGTAAGCCGGAGAGATGTCATGAGATGTGACAAACAATCTCTGAATATCCTTTGGAATTTCCTGGATTCCCTGGCAGGTCCCCTTTTCAGCAACCTGCGCCATGACATCCTCCGAGAAGAAGTCCTGTTCTTTGGCAATTCTCCCGAATTCAGGCACTACTTCATGAAGCTCATCATTATGATCAAGAAGATTACATCTGGTAAAAGCAAGGGCAAACACAGGTTCAATACCACTCGAACAACCTGCAAGAATACTGATCGAACCGGTCGGAGCAATTGTAGTGACGGTTGCATTGCGTACGGCGGGCATATGCTTGTTGTCGAATACGCTTCCCTTGAAATTCGGGAACGGTCCACGCTCCTTTGCGAGGTCACTGCTTGTTTTTCTTCCCTTCTCAGCAACGAAACTCATAAGTTCTTCCGCGAAAAGCAGTGCTTCCTCGGAATCGTACGGTATTCCCAATTTAAAAAGAAGATCTGCAAAACCCATAACACCGAGGCCTATTTTCCGGTTACCGGCAACCATCTCAGCGATTTCAGGAAGAGGATAGCGATTGATCTCTATCACATCATCCAGGAATCTGACAGCATTACTCACCGTTTTTTCAAGCCTGGTCCAGTTCATTATGAATTTGCCGCTCTCACACCTGTCTGTCATGACTGAGACATTTACAGAGCCCAGATTGCACGCTTCATACGGAAGCAGCGGCTGCTCTCCGCAAGGATTTGTTGCCTCAATACCGGCGATATGTGGAGTGGGGTTCGCGTCGTTCATACGGTCAATGAAGATCAGACCAGGTTCACCTGAATTCCATGCGGAATCTACAATAGCTTCGAATGTTGTATTCGCATCTTTCGACTCGACCACCGTACCGTTTCTGGGATTGACGATATTGTATTTTGATCCCCTTTCAACAGCATCCATGAATTCATCTGTTGCCGCAACTGAGAGATTGAAATTATTCAGCTTATCCATATTGCGTTTTACGTTGATGAATTCGTCAATGTCCGGATGATCCACCCTGAGAACAGCCATATTGGCTCCCCGGCGCACTCCCCCCTGCTTGACGGTTTCGGTCGCCTGGTCAAATACTGTCATGAAGGAAATGGGACCGCTGGAAATACCTTTTGTTGACATCACGGTATCGTTCACAGGACGTATCTTTGAGAATGAGAATCCTGTTCCCCCACCGCTTTTATGAATCAGAGCAGTATTTTTGACGGCGGAGAATATACTTTCCATACTGTCTTCAACAGGAAGCACGAAGCATGCTGAAAGCTGGCCGAGTTCGCGCCCTGCGTTCATAAGTGTGGGAGAATTGGGAAAGAATTCCTTTTTCGCGATCATATTATAGAAGGTTATCGTCATCTGTTGAACATCATTCCCGTACTTATCCTCAGCTGACGCAACTGCTTCTGCAACACGAAGAAGCATATCCGCTGGCTTCTCAAGTATCTCGCCGGATGCTGATCTCTTAAGGTAGCGTTTCCTAAGGACGGTGTGCGCGTTCTCGCTGAACTGGGGTTCGATCAAATCCTTGAAATCAGATGAAGGTTTCCCCTCTTCGATAACCTTTTCCTTAACGTCATCCGTTTTTGAGAATAAATCGCTTTGCAGATGGAGCTCTGCCAACTACACCCTCCCGCCCTTTGCTAAGGCGTAACACCATGCAGATATTGTATACATTAACTATTAATCTGCATTTTTTGAACTATATCCCTGTCTTCAAAATGAGTATGGGATTCCGACCGCCATTTAAATTCAAGTCAAATGAAAAAACTCGTCGACAGAAGTAGACTATCAATATTTTGTGTCGTTGGCAAGGGGTCACTACCACAGGTTGTGCAGAGCAATAACCTATTGGCATATGTATTGTTCGTTTGGTAGTTTATAAGCAACGGAAATCATACATATCTGGAGAATAATGAAAAGCAAACGGAGGAAGAGCTTCGAGCAGGAAGTGCTCTGTCATCTGGACAGGCTTTACGGGTACGCGATGCATCTCTGCAGGAACAATGAGGACGCTTCCGATCTTGTCCAGGATACTTATCTGAATGCGCTCAAATCCGAAAAACAGTACTCTCTAGGAACAAATGCCGGAGCTTGGTTGTTTACGATCATGCGAAATACGTTTCTGAATAAAATGAGAAAAATGAGCAGAAAACCGACCGGCATGGCTGGTGAATGGATAGAGCAGATGACAAGAGAGGATATACCGGAGCTTATCAAGCACGGTCCGGACCCTGGCGTCAAATGTCTGGACAACCTTCTGAAGGATGATATCAGCCGGGCTATCGACAATCTGCCGGAAGAGTTCAGGGATGCTGTAGTACTCTGTGACGTGCAGGGGTTTTCCTATTCGGATATTGCAAAAATTCTTGATATCCCTATAGGTACTGTAAGGTCGAGAATACATAGAGGGAGATTCATTTTACGACATCTGCTTGCCGACTGGGAAAAAGTTGCAATGGGGGGTGGTTAATATGACATGTGAGGATGCTCACCTGAATATGCATGATTACATCTCGGGAGAACTTGCATCGGAACATCATAAGAACCTTATGGATCATATGGACGAGTGCCCGAACTGTCAGGAGTATTTCAGGCAGACTCAGCACATTCAGACAACTATGAGGGATTTCATGCAGTACGAAGCCCCGTTCGAACTGCAGACCGCAGTTTCAAGTATACTGGCAAATGCATGACCTGCCGAGATCGGATGCGACCGGTAACAGGATTTTACCGCCGGTAGTCGCGTTTCTGCTTCTTTTATCAATACCGGTAATTTTCAGAAATGCTTCGTCCACAATAAAGAACCTTGAACAGCTGGTAATTCATGCATCCGCACTTTCTTTATCAGATTCCGCCTGGGCCGGCAACTGCTGGATCTTCGATGGGATCGAACCTCCACTTCCCGGAAGCATAGCCTTCGGGACGCACGATTTGTATCCTTTTCGACTTGCTACAGCGAGAGATGTTCAAACCGGTGATGTTCTTATCAGAATTATATCACCCTTGAGTATTCCATCGGATGAGAATGCACTGAACCGGCTGAACCTTCATTATACCTCTTTCGTACAGGATACCGTGGTATCAGTTCTTATACATCAGCAGGATTCCGAATCCTGGCCTGTCTATCTGTTTTCGATTATCACTGATGACTGATTTTGCAGGATTAACGCGGTTCATCCGGAACCGATCGTTCATGAACGGAAAGATATTATTATGAAAAGACCAGTTGTATTACTCTTGATAGTTCTTATTCCTGTCTTCAGCTGCAATGATAGAACGGTGGAAGCTGAATCCGGTGACCTTGACTCGATACACACAGGTCCCCTTACTGCGCAGCTGCCAGGTGTTCTTATTGCACCCACAGGTGATACTGTTCAGGCTCTCCTGGAAACCGATGTTATTCTATACTACTGGCTTCCTCTGGAAAAATACGAGGAGATGCAGGATGATCTCCGTTTTCTTGCTTCACTTGATACATCCTATCTTGCTCTGCCTGTGCAGCCGGACCATGAATCACGTAACCATGCCCAACGGATATTGAACAACATGGGGCTATCCCTGACGGTATACCTGGCCGACTCAACCGTCATGGAAATGATGAATACCGGAATCCTGCCAACCTGTGTGATCCTGACTTCCGACGGTGATGAGATTTCGGGAAACGGTTTCGGAGCACCGGCAAGGCTTGTGACTTCACTCAACTGTGAGGAATGATGAATAGATTTTTTCTGAGTGACGTTCATCTCTTTCCCGAACCGGAGCCTCATCCCGGCCGGGACAGGTTCATTTCCTTTCTGGATTATCTCCATGAATCTGCAAATCCCGGTGAACTCTGGATATTGGGTGATCTCTTCGATTTCTGGTTTGAATACGGAAGTGTTATACCATCCGGATACGAAAGGTGCATCTCATCAATAAGAAAACTGACGGACAGCGGCTGGGCGTTTCACTTCATTCCCGGAAATCATGATTTCTGGATCGGAAGACATTTCATTGAGGCAACCGGAGCCGTCATCCATTCTGAAAAGTATCTGATACTTGACCTCGATGGAAAAAGGGTACTTCTTTCTCATGGTGACGGCCTGGGATCGGGTGATATAGGTTACAAGCTTATGAAGCCGGTCCTGAGATCGGTAATTAGCAGGTTCCTGTTCGGTCTTCTTCATCCGGATCTGGGTACTTTCCTGGCAAGGCACTTTTCAGATACCAGTAAGAGAATTCTCAGGCGTGATCTTGACAGGATACCAGAGGGAATGCAGAAATGGATCAATGGTAAATTCGATGAGGGTGTTGACATCATAATCGCGGGACATACACACCTGGACACTGTTATCAGGAGGAATAAAAGTATATATGTTTCTCTTGGAGATTGGCTGACGAGGTTCACATATTGCCTTATGAAGGATGGTAATGAAGAACCTGAACTACTTGAATATTCCCGTAACAGTCCGAGGTGCCCGGAACAATTGAAGGAGCAGTGATAAACTTGGTCTGGGAAAAAACCGGCAGTAACCCGGATGTTTCTATCGTAGTACCGGCATTCAATGAAGAGGAAAGTATTTCCGAACTCGTGCAGGAGATCGATGAATGCATGGAGGGCATGCAGTACGAAATCATAGCGATCGATGACGGCAGCACAGATAACACCTGGGAAAGAATCATCTCACTCTCCTCCCGATTCCCCCTTAAGGGTCTGAAACTGAGCAGCAACCAGGGAAAAGCTGCTGCTCTGGCTGCCGGTTTTGAGAAGTCATCAGGCAAGTATGTGGTGACAATTGATGCCGATCTTCAGGACGATCCTTCAGAGATCCCCGAGATGATCAGACTTCTGGAAGAGAAGAACTACGACCTAGTAAGCGGCTGGAAGAAGAACAGGAAAGATCCTGCAGGCAAGACACTTCCTTCGAGGCTGTTCAATCTCACGGTTAAGCTCACTACAGGTGTGAAGCTCCATGATTTCAACTGCGGGCTGAAGGTCTACAGAAACAATGTTGTTAAGAATCTTGAGCTCTACGGAGAAATGCATCGGTATACTCCCGTTCTTGCAGCGCAGCAGGGATTCTCAGTAGGGGAGAAAGTGGTGAACCACCGGCCCAGGAAATACGGAAAGACAAAATACGGAATAACCCGTTTCTTCAGGGGATTCTCTGATCTCCTGACCGTTCTTTTCCTTCACAGGTACTCCTACAGACCGCTGCATTTCTTCGGGAGCATCGGAACCCTACTCACTCTTGTAGGATTCGGTATCTCAGCATACATGACCGTTCTCTGGTTCGGCGGAGAACCCATTGGCAGAAGGCCTATGCTATTACTCGGTGTACTCCTTCTGGTGGTCGGGTTTCAGTTCATATCCCTGGGTCTCCTCGGAGAAATG
>JAUWSL010000036.1 GCA_030610085.1 Candidatus Aegiribacteria sp. | reverse complement strand
TTCTTTCTCCCCATACAGTACGGATTCTTCCGCTTCTGTAGAATCCGTCGAAGTCAAGAATTCTTGTGGGAGTGACGTTCTGCCAGTCATTCCAGGTGAAGTCTTCACCGTAGAATTCGGTTGTGTTTACAGTGTCATCAGGGTTGTTGTAGATCTTGTACGTTCTTGCGGATTCAAACTGGTTAAGCCTTACCTCCATAAAGGTTGCATCACTCAGGGTCTGAGTGACACTGGCACCGAAACTGTAGTTCTGTCTGAACCATGAGGGTATTCCCCAGAGGATGTTCTCACCCCAGTATTCTGTAGAATCCTCAGTGATGTAAGGAATTTCGTACTTGTGCCAGGCCCATACGTTCCAGCCTGTGACCTGGTCCATGTAGTACCCTGTGAGATTTATCTTGGTTTTAGGATTCGGCTTGTATGTCAGCTTGAGGTTGCCGGTCCATCTTTCAACCCAGTCGTTGAAACCGTAACCGTACCTTCCATCCTGACCTCCACCGGTCTGGAGAAATTCACCGGAGAAGAATAAACGCATGTCTCCGGGTACATCCAGTCCTATTGCAGGAAGAAGGTAACTTGTGAATGGCTCAGGCCCGCCAAGTGTGGCTTCAAGATTCGTCCTTGCCTCTGAGAATGGTGATACGTTGCTCCATCTCCATTCTTCAGGTTCCTCTACGCTGGTTCCGCCCCAGGTCCAGTCACTTGCCAGACCCAATGTTTGCCAGTCGTTTCCGTTCCAGCTCATTGAACCGGTGTAATCGCGTCCACCTTCGCGGGTAACGATGTTGATGACACCGGACTGCGCGTTACCGTATTCGGCTCCGAAACCACCGCTTATTACGGAGGTCTCTGCGACACCGGACAGGGGAATGCTGCTTGTGAACGTGTTAAAGGTGGGGTCCATCTGTGCAACACCGTCAACCAGATAGGTGACCTCACCTGTTCGGCCGCCCCTCATATGAAGTCCACCACGGTCAGTGGCTCCAGCCTGGCGGTTCACGACATCGGCAATACCCGCAACCGGCATCGTTTTGATCTCGTCACGGCCAACAACATGGAACGTCTCTGTGGCGTCCATCATGATCATTCCTCTAGAGTCCGTTACCGTAATAGTAGTACTTCCTACAGTAGCGGGATCAAGAGAAAAGTTCATTGGAGAAGTCTGGTCGACTACGACCGCTACTCCGTCTGCTGTCTTGCTGCTCATACCAACCATGTCTGCCATGACACTGTACATGCCGGGCTGAAGGTTGATTATGAAATACTCTCCGTTAGCATCCGTCATTGCGCCGTAGGGAGTTCCTACGACCATAACGGTGGCACCAATCAAAGGGCTACCAGAAGTGTCGGTTACCCTTCCAGCAATTTTACCAGTGGTACCTGCCGTTACTGACAGAGCCACGAACAGCACAAGTGCACAAGACATTAACATTGCTTTTCTACGCACCGCTGTAGCTCCTTTCTTCTGTCCGCAACCTATGATGCGGATAAAAATTCAGTTCAGCCATGAAAAAGCATTTTCAACACACCTCCCCTTTACTTTTTCAAGAGCTGCGCAAACCATTGCTGTTACGATATTAATTAGAGTCTAGAACCTCTCTGAGAATACACCTCCTCAGTCAATTACATACCATCTAAATAAACCATAAGACCGGCTTGAAGCCTCGTCAAGCCGGTCTGCGCAAGACTTAGCCGCCAATTCCCAACAGCCTCGGAATTGTTGGAATCCAGTCTTCCAGCAGGAACTGGCTTCTTCCGATAAGAAGACTCAGACGTGCCATTATCGTGTAACCGAAACTGGCTCCGAATGCGACCATCAAAATCGTTATTCCAACGTTCGCAGTCTTTCCCATTATCCCGGTATGAGCTTTTGAGAAGAAGAAGTAAACCAGACCGCTCACAACTCCTACAACCAGGACAAGGCTGCTGAAAATATCCCACACTCCGCCTGAGGCTACGGAAAATATGGTTCCTTTTACCTGTGCAAGTGCGTTGGTCTGGAAGAAGCTGACCATATTCAGCCCCGCTCCGACACCTACTATCATTCCAAGGGAAAGCCTGGAAAGACCCGCTGTTTTTGGCCAGATCCGTGCAAGCATGAACAGGGCGAATATCCCCGGGATCAGCCAGACCCAGTCAAATCCGCCTCCCTCAGGGAACATGTTCTGCCACCAGTTGGGTATGAGGACATTCTCTATATTGTAGATGACCCAGTAACCGGCGCTCATGCCTACAAAGAGATGTTCCGCGAATTTGTAGAAGGGGTTATCGCGGTAGAGGAAGCTGTAGAGAAACAGAGTTACCAGGGCTCCAAGCCAGATACCAAGTATTTCCCAGTTCATTTCGCGCCTCCCTTCTTCTTCCGCGTGAAGTAGGCAACATTACCTATTATTATGAACAGCATTATTACAATGTGAGCTACGGACTGGGGAGCCATCCCCTTGACAGCCTGGCCTCCCTCAATACCAACAAGGGTTTCGTAATCGGCTGCTCCCTTAAGGCCACCGAGAAGTCCCACCATCTGACCTGTCTGAAGATAGGTGTACAGTGTCGGCGCGCTCACGGCAGTACAACCGCCTCCTATCGGAACCCCGAACCTGTCACCCGCCATCATGACCCAGGCGATGATGCCGGGATCACCGGCGGACAGTGAGATAATGAGTGAGAAACTCTCCAGATTGGTAATGCCCCTCAGCATCGGGATCTCGGACCATGGGACATTGTCTCTATCTGTGGGAAAGACGGCGCTCATGCTGGTGCCGAGGCGGACTATCATTACACCGCCTCCGGTCTTGTAACCCAGATTGCACCAGTCTTCGAACTGCACCTTCCCGAGACTGTCCGCCATGCTTGACATGGCATCCTGTCCCAGACTGGCTCCCTGCGGCCATAGAGCCATTCCAACGACGTTCAGGTCCTTCTCAAAAAGGTGTCGAACCAGAGCTTCAGCCATTGGCTGGAGTTCAGGCATCGTAGACGGGTCGTAATCGAAGCTCAAAAGCACATTTGAACCAGCAGGCAATGCATCAACGTAGTCGAAGAGATCCCTGCTGGGTTCGGCTCCCACCGGGTTTGGGAATACTATTTCGAAGATTATGGGAATGATCACCGCAAGAGCGATAAGTACGAATATTATCCTTCTATCAAGATTACCGAGTTTTTCAAAGATATCAGCCATCAGTCCGCACCTCCCAGCCAGCTGCGCTCGATCCCGAAGATCATGCGAAGCGAAGTGGACACAACACCCATGGCAGCACCTATCATCACAGCCCTCTGCCCTGCAACATTGGGAATTGACATGAGCCAGACCTTGGCAAGGGGTATTTTATCCCAGAGCATTGCTCCGATCGGAACCTGACCCAGCATGACCAGAAAAGCCGAAGTAAGCAGAAGGGTCGCCCTCCAGTTGGATGCTCTGAAAGCTCTGAAGGCAGCAGAGGCTACGAAGAACGCAAGAAGGCTGAACATCGTGGCTCCCATCGGGGCGACCATGTTCATGAAAAGGTAATCAAACGGCAGGTTCTCGGTCACTCCGTAGATCAATCCGGTAACGAACATGACCAGAAAACCGATTATGGTTACAGGACTGTATTTCCAGTTCTTCAGCTTCAGCCTGATCTTTCTGGTATGAACGTGCATCAGGTTCATCACTCCCAGGAAGATAGCGCCGGAAGCGACTATCATGTACCATTCCTGGAGATTTTCCCCCAGAAACCTGAACGGCTGGTGAGGTATGAAGAAGTTCAGGATCATGACTATGCCGGCGGTAAATGTTATCGCCAGTGGTATTATCAGTCTCATTCCAGCCTCCTAATTCACGGTTACGAGTTTACGGAGGAATTCCGCGACACTCTTGAGCGGAGACCAGAAGTCTCCAATGGTGGCAGAAACAACACCGATCACGATCAGTATCATGAAGAACAGCTTCGCAGCATCCTGGCCCTTGAGGCTCCCGAGAAGCTTGGGCTCCCTGGACAGGTAGGCGCTGGCAGCGAACAGTTCTTCACCTATCAATGTGTAATCGCATGCGGCAACGAAGAAGGGTATCTGACTTGGCATTGCCGTCCCGGCAATCTGTATGGCACCCACACTTCTGCCTGTTTCAGCCAGAATGAGGCTCTCTGCGTAGAACGTTCCAAGAAGGAATATGGCAGCCGGTTTTTCACGGACCATTATGCCGTCCACTCCAGCAGCATATCCGAACTGATCATCCGTAAGGTACTGTATATTTTCCTTATTGTACGCGTCGGGCCTTCCAACCTGAATGTACGCCTCCTTGACCACTTCCTGGGCTACGCTCATAACGACACTCCGGCTTGTTGGAACGAGAAGAGAGGAGCCGTACTCGGCCGTTTTCCTTGCGACTCTGCCGAGTATCACAATACTGGCAATGGTCTGGATATCATCCATGTCCATGATACCGGGTATGTAAAGTACGGGTTTCCCCATTTCGGTTGCCCGTCCAACCGCATCATCAACCGCCGCGAGCCCTGCGATTTCGCGAATGAAGAGTTTCCTGCCCTTTTTGCCGCTTTCGATATAGTAGATAATGACGGCAGCCATCAGGAACAGAATGATGAGCATACCGATGCGGCCTTTGTAGATCCACTGGGCTGAAGGTACAGCTTCTGCTCTGTTTGAGCTCGTACCAACGGTGCCTCCGGAATAGGAGACTACCCAGTAATCGTATTCGGTACCGTTGTCCGCCGATTGATCAGTGTACATGACTGTTCCAAACGGCAGGGTAACGATAAGTTCTTCCCCTCCGGAGGGATCGCTCCTCATGACACCAAGAGAATCAGGTTCGAAGCCATCGATCTCCATTTGCCAATAAAGGCTGACTGAACCACCTGCATCCTCAGGTGTATCCGAAGCCTCGAGATGAACTGCACTGCAAACTTCTAACTCCTCCGCAGCTTCCGTTACTACGCTTTGGGGCGGGTCCTCGGCCAGGGCTGATCCAGCTGCAAACAGCAGCAGGAAAATCATTAAGGCCGAAAGGTTATTCATGCTCCCTCCTTACCTGTGAAAGGCAAGCGCCCCGGCAGATCCCGGGGCGCATCATGTTTCACAAATCGATTAATACGTGCAATATCATTCCTCAATAAGCTCCACGTTAGCGCGTGGAACGGTTACTACTTCTCCGTTATCGAATTTAACATCCAGAACCCTTACGTTAGCTTCGGAATCAAGAACCTGCAATTCCGCAGGTAGCGCCTCAACCGTACCAAGCTTCCCGAAATAAGGTGCTCGTATACATCGGACGTGAGAACCTATATCCATGGCACCAGCAGATTTATCCGAACTCTTTTCAATTTCAGTCTTATCAACGGGAATGACAACCTCGGGGCGCATGACTCCGGCTCTTATCTGGGTGGCGCCGTTTACGCTTGCCAGCAGCCCTTCCCTGGATTTCAGCAGTTTAAATGTCTCATTTGCCATGGTCATTCTACCGAAACCTTCTGTCAGAACAAGGGTGATCCCTTTCTTCTCATGACCTGTTATGGCAACTCCAAGCTCGTATCCGAGAAATTCTTTCAGGTCCTTGTCGTCGAAACCGCCAACAATAATGGCTTTCACTCCGATTTTTATAGCCCTGTTCAGTGTAGTGTTGGACACGAACGAACCGCCAAGCAGCACTTTCCCCCTGCATGACTCATCGATAAGATCCTCGGTAAGTTCATCTTCCGGTCCGCTCGTAATTACCTTGAGCTCTCCCCTTGTTTCACCGCCAACACCGAAGATACCCTGAACGAACGTTGCGTACGATTCCACTATGACACCTTCGTTCTCAATGACCTCGGTAATGGTCCCCCTGAGATAGGCATCTATCGCAACAGGAATAGGAGGTTCACGAAGAACAGCCTGACCGGTTATCTTGTTGTAGCTTTCAAATGTACCCTCTATAGGCGATCTCACAGTATTTTTGAAAAGGCCGAAAAATCCTCTGGTCTGCCCGAGAACATGATTTTCCTCTATTGCCTCGCCCTCTTCAACGTGGAGCAGTTCATGTATATCACCGGGAGGAAGACCCATAATGTTAGCTATGTTGAGCATTTTCACATTACCCGGGAGATCTGTCGTTGCTACAATGGTATCAGCGGTAACGGAATCACCTGCTGTCACGAGTGTCTCGCCGGCAAGGGGCAGTCTTCTTTCCTTGCGTACCACTGTGTGGCTCGCAACTCTGAGACCAGGTGTGTATGCAAATGCCATTATTCACCCCCCTCCAGGTCCATGAATCTCTCGGGATAGATATCCAGAGCCTCTGACCATGCCTGCAGTTTTTCTATCCTCTCCGAATCATCTTCCGGGAGTACGAAGGGTCTTCCCCTCCCGTCAAAGATAAGGCCGACAACACCGCCTTCAAGCTCACCGGTCCATTCGTTGCCAGGCCCGTTTCCAACGTCGAGATTCTTCACCGGAGTGATAAATGCGTTTACCTTCTCACCAGCAGCCAGGGGTTCCACATGCATTTTTCCCGGTTCTATCCTTAAATCAGTGGAGGAACCGTCCTGCTTTGTGATACGGACTTCCGCCAGAACCGCCGCTTTCCTGTTCACTCCCGCAGGCGCTACGCATGTACCGAGCCGGATGAGGCAGTCCTTGTCGAATACCTCGGTCGCAGCTTCGGGAAGTACTTCAGAAAGTACGCCAAGCTGTGGCATCATGAAGATGGAATCCACCGCAAGCATCGTAACTCCCTCGGGGAGGAAGGCGTCGATCACCATCAGGGCAGCCTGACTGCGCCTCGGTGCGTGGGACAGAACACCACCTGATCCGATCAACAGATCCAGAGTCATCATATTGACAAGAGTCGCCCCGCTCTGGGTCTGCTCGAAAGCATCACCGATGGTCCGTTCCTGGGCAACTCCCTTGAGACCTGTCGCCAGTTCCTTATGCTGAACGAGAGCGAGCCGAAGAGCTTCCCTGGCTATTGCCTGTTCCACTATGAGTTCCTTAAGCATCTGAGGAATTGTAGTGGGGCGTATCATCTTGTTTCTTATTCTGTTCCTGAGGTCAGCCTCATCCATGTGGAAAGGGACCCACCGCATGACATTGTCGTAACCGGCACTTGCAAAAACGTTGGATACACTGTAACTCATTCCCAGATTAGCGGATACCGTTCTGTTGAATACGGTTTCACCTTCGCGCCCGAAGACGCTGAATACATCGGTGGTGGCTCCGCCTATATCGACACCCATAACCTCTATCTTTTCGTTCTTCGCGACAGTCTCGATCAGTTTTCCAACCGCGCCCGGTGTAGGCATTATAGGGACCTGTTTCCATTTACCGTCCACATAGTGCCCCGCCCAGTTCATGAGCTTGGTATAACCGGGAGCCTGAGCCATAACGTGTTCCATGAAAATATCATGAATAATATCTCTGGCTGGACCAAGGTTTTCCCTCTCAAGAACAGGTCTGAGATTATCCACTATCTTCAGCTCAACCTGTTCACCCAGTTCATTCTTTACAGCTTCAGTGGCATCCTTATTGCCGGCATAGATCACAGGAAGCTTGTACCCCACACCGAACCTCGGTTTGGGATCTGCGGCCCTTACTATTTCAGCCAGCTCAACCACATGATCAATTGTTCCGCCGTCAATTCCACCTGAGAGAAGGATCATGTCCGGTCTGAGCCTCCTGATGTCAGCCACCTTCTCGTGTGGAAGACGCCCGTCGTTGGAGGCTACAACATCCATGACGATGGCACCGGCACCGAGCGCAGCCCGCTGGGCGCTTGCACCGGTCATGGATTTTACAACTCCAGCCACGGTCATCTGCAGACCTCCTCCGGCAGAAGAAGTCGACATGTAAATATCAACTCCATCAGCGCTGTCCGGGGAAACCTGTACGCCGTCTTCACCTGATTTCAGAAATTTACGCAGTTCCAGATCCTCTATTTCTCCGACAGCATTCAGCACACCTTTTGTCACATCCTCGGCAGGCGCTTCGACTGTTGTAGGCGCCTCTCCCCTTCGGATTAAACGGTATTCACCATCCTTTTTCTCGATAAGAATGGCTTTCGTGGTGGTACTGCCGCAGTCAGTCGCCATTATTCTGGTGATCTCTTTACTGGCCACCGCAATCTCCCTCCTTGTTCTTTTGATCGCTCTTCCGCTTGAACCTGTCCCAGAAGGATTTTCCGTTCTGTTTTTCCTTCCGGTGAACTTCCTTGAGCTCCTGTCGGCGCTGAACTTCCAGAGCGTTTTCCTGTTCTATTGCAATCGTAAGCTTTTCTATGTTATCCCTGTCTTCAAGCATACGGACGAACTTGTAATAATTACCCGTCTGTACAATAAGAGATACAACCGGATTCGCGAATATAAGAAGCTGGTTTCCAAGAAACGACAGGGGTTTAATTGTCTCAAGGAAAATAATCGCTGGAACTGTCAGCTGACGCTGGACGATTTCCTTCGCGATCTTTGCCATGAATTCCGAGTAGTCCTCTTCACCATCTATATCTATCAGATCGTGACTACCCGGCTGTATGTGCCCTGATAAATTCAAGTACTTCCTCTCTGTTTCCGGAGAACTGCACGGACAGTCCCCTGAATTTGGCCAGTCTGGTTGGCTGGGGGAAGGGGCTGAGAAGAACACCATATCTGTCAGGAACGATGCTCTTCACCTGGCTCCATTTTTTAACTTCAGTGCCGAACAGGGATTTCTTCTGCACTCCATCGCTGTCCATTCTGAACCTGATCGGAAGAAAATAAGTCCACCCCGACAGGAAGAGAACAGAGACACCCACGAATCCCCACCAGGGATTATTGCCCATTACCATAGTGGCCAGAACACCTGACAGCAGAATAATAAAAACGTATGCTGCCGTCGCTGCAGGCCTCTCCTTCGCAGGATGGGATACCCATGCCAGATCGTTTTCGGCATTCCCGGTCAGATCTTCTATATGTTTTCTCCTTTATCAACGGGTTCCACCACACACAGATCCTTTACAGCCTTCACCTCGTCAAGCCTCAGCACAGGTGTATTGACCGGAGCATCCGTTACGAGATAGGGTTTCTCAACCGCTTCACCGGCTATGGATACCATTGCTTCAACGAAAGTATCCAGCTCCTCCAGGCTCTCCGTCTCTGTAGGCTCTATCATCAGCGCCTCATGTACTATAAGCGGAAAGTAGACCGTGGGCGCATGGAAACCGTAATCTAGAAGCCTCTTGGCTATATCCAGTGTCCTGACCCCCAGCTTTGCCTGTCTGTCTCCCGAAAGAACGAATTCATGCATGCAGGGGCCGTTGTCGAAGGGGTTGTCGAAATAATCCGCGAGTTTTGATTTAAGATAATTCGCATTTATCAGAGCATTCTCGCTCACTTCCCTCAGTCCTTCAGCTCCCAGTGTTCTTATGTAAGCGTAAGCCTTGTAAAGAACCCCTATATTGCCCTGGAAAGCCAGCAGTCTTCCAAAGGAATCCTGATTTCTGCTGAACCGGATGCTGCCGTCATCTTCGCGGATAACCACGGGGTCAGGCAGGAAACGGGCAAGCTCTTCAGAACAGATCACAGGACCTGAACCGGGCCCTCCTCCCCCATGCGGGGTGGAAAAAGTCTTGTGAAGGTTCAGGTGGCATACATCGAATCCCATCTCTCGAGGTTTCGCGATACCGAGCAGGGCGTTCATGTTGGCCCCATCCATGTAGTTCAGTCCCCCGGCTTCATGCACAATGGAGGTAAGTTCCTCGATCCTGGATTCGAACAGACCAAGTGTATTGGGATTTGTGAGCATGAAAGCAGCGGTCAGTGGACCGACTTTCCGTTTCAGGTCCTCAGGATCTACAAGGCCGTATTCGTTGGACTCAACTCCCACGACAACGCAATCGCTGAGTGTGGAAGTTGCGGGATTTGTTCCATGGGCTGAATCCGGCATAAGAATTTCATTTCTCTGTTTTTCTCCGCGGCTTTCGTGATAACTCTTAATGATCATGATCCCGCAGAATTCACCTTGAGCTCCGGCAGCGGGCTGCAGTGACACACCTTCAAAACCTGTGATCTCGCACAGGAATTCACCCAGCCTGTACATCAATTCCAGGGAACCTGCGGCAAGTTCATCCGGAACAAGGGGATGGAGTCCGGAGAGACCTCTGATCCTTGCCAGGTTCTCATGGAGCTTGGGATTGTATTTCATTGTGCAGGAACCAAGGGGATACATCCCTTTATCAACATGATGGTTCATCGTGCTTAAATTTACGTAATGCCTCAGAATCTGTCCCTCAGTCGCTTCTGGAAGACCTGTCTTTCCTCCGTTCTCGCGCAAAAGCCCGGGGGGAATTTCAGAGGTGGCCGGGACATCAAGGTCAGGCAGCGATACTCCTATCCTTCCTGGACTGCTGATCTCAAATACGGTTTTCATGATGTGCCTCCACCGCAGATCTCAGCCGCAGCCATAGCGTACCGGTCAATTTCATCCCTGGTCCGTTTTTCAGTGACTGTAACAAGCATTGCTCCCTCCCCGAGTTCAACCAGAGGCAACCCGGCCAGAATACCGTGTTCGATCATCCTGTCCCTGAATGCTATCGAGGATACGGGTAGCGATATGACGAATTCTCTGAAGAACGGAATTTTTGAGAAGAGACGCGAGATCCCGGGGATTTCAAGAAGCTTCTTCTCGAGGTAATGACTCTTGTGGTAACACTGACTGGAAATTTCCCGGAATCCCCTCTCGCCCATCAGTGAAAGGTAGGCAGAGTTAGCCAGGGCCATCAGTGCCTGGTTCGAACAGATGTTGCTTGTGGCTTTATCCCTTCTTATATGCTGTTCGCGCGTCTGAAGAGTAAGCACGTAGCCGGTCTGTCCCGCACGATCGGTAGTTCTGCCTATTATCCTCCCCGGCATTTTCCGTGCAAGTTTCGCGCTGGCAGCCATAAAACCGGCATATGGGCCGCCATAGGACATCGGAATTCCCATACTCTGGCCCTCTCCGACAACGATATCAGCTCCGGCGTCTCCGGGAGACCGGAGAAGGGGCAGAGCTACAGGGTCAGCTGCAACAATGAGAAGCCCCCCGGACCCATGAATAAGCTCCGCAGCGGGTTGAATGTCCTCGATAAGCCCGAAATAGTTCGGATACTGCACAAGAACGGCAGCTGTACCTCCTTCGATAAGCTTCCCTGCTGTTTCAAGATCGAGGGAACCATCGTCGAGGAAAGGGATCTCGTTTATCTCGAAATCATCTCTTTTCAGGTAGGTCCTTATGACATCCTGCCATCTCGGATTGAGTGAACCGGCGATAAGAATTCTCTGTTTCCTTGTGGATCGCATGGCCATGAGACAGGCTTCGGCTGCGGAGGATGCTCCGTCGTACATGGAAGCGTTTGCCATCTCCATTCCCGTAAGCCTTGCGATCATGGTCTGGTATTCGAATATAGCCTGAAGGGTCCCCTGGCTTACCTCAGCCTGGTAGGGCGTATAGGCTGTATAGAATTCACTTCTGAGAAGAATATGGTCTACAGCGGCAGGAATGAAGTGATCGTAGGAACCTGCTCCTAAAAAACAGGCCAGCTCAGCTCCCGTGTTTCGGCTGGCGAATTCCTCGAATTCGCGGTTCAGCCCGAGCTCCGAAATCGGTTCGGGAAGCTGGAGTTTTTCCTTCAATCTGTATTTTTCCGGAATCGGTTCAAGCAGATCTCCGAATTCCCCCACTCCGATCTCGCGGAGCATCTTCTCCCTGTGCTCGTTCTGGTTAGGTATGAACCTGCTCATCGACTATTCACCGATGAATTCGGTGTACTCTTCTGCGCTCTTGAGGCTGTTGAATCCGGAAGGATCATCGGTCTTCACGACAACCAGCCAACCCTTATCGTAAGGATTCTCGTTAATAAGAGCTGGTTCATCCTCCAGACCCTCATTGATCCTTACAACCTTGCAATCGAAAGGTGCGTAGAAATCTTCAGCTGTTTTCACCGCTTCCAGAGAACCCAGAATTTCACCTGAATTGAAATCCAGCATACCGGGAAACTCCACCATTACGATCTCGCCCATCTGTTCCTGGGCATAGGCTGTAAGACCCATCATATATTCGCTGTTCCCAAGGTCCTTGACCCATTCGTGCGAGTCTGTATAACGAAATCCTTCAGGAATGTCAGACATTTCTCCTCCTAGCGTTACTTTCTGCTGCCGTCTTTGTAAAATGGCAGTTTAACAGTTTTAACCGGAATTCTCTTGCCTCTTACTTCTGCTTCCAGTTCCGTACCCGTTTTATGGAATCCTTTTTCAACAAATGCAAGGCAGACCCCGTGTCCGAGGGCAGGTGCAAGTGAGCCGCTTGTGACCACTCCAACCTTTCGGTCGCCTTCAAACAGTTCGGCACCATGCCTTGGGAATCCCTTCCCCAGAACCTCAAGTCCTACGATATATCTGGCCGGTTTTTCCTGCTTCTGCCTGGCCATCACTTCACGGCCAATAAAATCCTTATCGGTCTTAAGCTTAACAACCCAGCCCAGCTTGGCCTCAATAGGAGTGGTTGTATGATCCATATCGTTTCCATAAAGCAGGTATCCCACCTCAAGTCTTAACGTATCCCTTGCGCCCAGTCCAACAGGTTTTATGTCGAACTTCGCCCCGGCTTCCATTACAGCGTCCCATACAGCTTCAGCATCTTCGGATACTATGTATATCTCGAAACCGTCCTCGCCTGTGTATCCGGTTCTTGCGATCAGGGCTTTCTTTCCGGCAAAGACACCGGATGTGTGAGTATAGTAATCCATCTTCTTGAGATTTTCATCGGTGAGCTTCTGGGCTACTTTTTCAGCATCGGGACCCTGGATTGCAACCAGGGCTGTTTCATCGCTCTCGTTGGTCAGGTCGATACTGTAGCCGGCTGTATGATTGTTAACCCATGCCCAGTCCTTCTCGATGTTGGACGCGTTGACAATGATCAGGTATTCATCCTCCGACAGTCTGTACACGATAAGGTCATCGACGATACCGCCATCAGGATAGCACATGGTTGAATAGTAAGCCTTTCCTGGCTCAACATCCGAATCGTTGGTCAGAATATAATCCAGAAATCTGGAAGCATCTTTTCCCTTTACTCTGAATTCCCCCATGTGCGAGAGGTCGAAAATACCTACTCCGTTGCGGACAGCATTGTGCTCTTCCTTTACTGTCGTGTACTTGATAGGCATGATATGACCGGCAAAGGATTCCATCCTGGCACCGAGGTTGACATGTTTATCGTGCAGGGCTGTTTTTTTGTCCATTCGGTTTCTCCTGTACTAAACTTGTTCCCTGGATTATTTCATGAAAGATACGGGGTTGAATTTACCTAAATGGAAGATGAAATGCAATGATGGCGGAACGGCATATTTTGGAAAGAATAACATTCAATGAATGCTGTTATCCCACAACGGCTGCTTAAGAAACTGCGCAGGGAAGCGCGGTGTGCAAACGCTCCGGATTTCCTCGAGGTACTTCATGCTGAAGCGGTGGCCAGAAGGTGGTTCCTGGGCAATGGAGTTCCGTGCTGGAGAACGCCTCAGCACCCTTCAGATGATGGCAGGTACAGCCTCCTGTTCTCAGGCGGTAGAAGAGCGATCGCAGTACCTGCAGGCAGAAAACGGATCTCTTTCGATTTCATGGCGAAGGCGAGGTGTGATTATCTGCTGATCGTTGAGATGGAGGACGCTTATTCAGGGTATGTAAAAGGGTTCTTCTACCTGTTCGATATACGCAAACCCGGAAACATAGAATGGAGGCCGGATCTGAATGTTCTCGATCCCAGATCAATGGATGATTTCCCCGAACTCAATGCGAAACCTGACAATTTCAGGTTCAGCTGCTTATGTAAAAGTCTCAGGCTCCTGATTATGGGTGACAGAAAAGTACCCCTTCCGATCCAGCCTGGAGATAACAATATACCAGGTGAATATTGATGCGCTGGCTGATACGAACAGAAGGAGAATGCGAATGCCGGAATTCAGTAACGTAACCGTAGTGAAAAAAGCTAACACATACTTCGGGGGTTCAGTAACCAGCAGGACTGTTAAATTCCCCGACGGCTCCAGAAAAACCCTTGGGATAATGCAGGCAGGCGAGTACGAGTTCAGTACTGCTGAAAAAGAGCTGATGGAAATCCTGGCCGGTGAGGCTGAAGTGCTGCTTCCCGGGGAGGACAGCTGGAGTGTGTTCAGGGAAGGAGATACATTTGAGGTAAAGGCGGATTCCTCTTTCAAGATAAATACTGCCGGCATTCTGGATTACTGCTGTTCGTACCTTATTTAGACCCTACTATTCCCGAATGAAGAAATACAGTCCGAAGACACCTTTTGAAATCAGAGCAACGCACACCAGAGCAACGATCCAGTCTGCAGTTGGATTACAGCTGATCATCCTCCCATACATACCCATTAGAACTATGAATATCGCACTCCATGAATACGTAGCTACTTTCCTCTCTAAATGCTCTTCACGTTCATCAGGCTTGTGACCTTTGCTGAATAACAGTAATACGATAAGGGCGGGTAACATCGAAATCCCAAGAATGTAAACGTAATGATATTCAACAAGCATATTTGTATCCCATAACAAACTTAGTGCCGTAAATAGAATTCCAGCGCCAAGGTGAACTGAAAACCATAAAACGTAATTACCCTTGATTGATTTCATATCACTCTTCCTCCTCAAGCCGAAACACCAAGTCGACAGGTATCTTAAAAAACTCTGCGATTTTCAATGCAGTAGTGATCGAAGGGTTGAATTTTCCCCGTTCAATTGAGTTAACCGTCTGTCTGCTGAGACCTGTTGCATCTGCGAGGTCTTTCTGACTGATCTCCTTCTCGGCGCGGAGAACCCTGAGCCTGTTCTTCAGTTTCATTTCAACTCCCTTCTCCAGGAAGGTAGTTAATCATAGACATAATGTCAAGTATTATAGATATTATGACTAGAATACACTACACATGTTATCATGAGATGCGTTGTTTTTGGGATTACAGGCATTTATCTATGTAATGAATCCTGGATATTACCCATTGATAGAAGTATTACCCGTTGAGAATGCGGGTAGGTTCATCTCCTATTTGTTACCAGCTGACGACTCCGTCTTCTATGCTTCCATGACAGGGATCATCCGGAAGAGGGCATTGAATCACGTACGTTGTGCAGGGTGGGTCTGAATGGTACGCGTACAATTCCCCGCAGTCGGGACAAACAAGATCCCAGTTCTCCATAACACCCGATATGCCAAGTTCTTTGAGATGCTCAGGGTATCGGTTCTCCTGGCCGTAGAACATAGCGCATCCGGATGCGAGACTCATCATGTTGCTGCGGCATGCCTCAATGCCTCCTCCGGAACCGGGAGGCCAGCTGCAAACACCATCGATCACATATCCGTGATTGGGATAAGTGGGCATCGGGCATTCAATTGTATAGGTAACGTACAAATCCGTTGAATAGCGGTACAGTTCCCCGCATGCAGGACACGGGTTATCCCAGAAGTGATAAATTCCAGATGTTCCAAGTTCACTGAGCTCTTCAGGATATCGGTTCTCAGCTCCATAGAACATCGCGCAGGCAGACGCGAGACTCATCATGTTGCTTTGGCATATTCCTGGCCAGTCTGGAGGATCCGGAGGCCAGCTGCTCTGGCCATTAACAATGCAACCATGGTTGGGATCAACAGGAAGGGGACAGGTAACCGTATAAACTTCACCGGAACCGCTGAGATCGTACAGGTATGTAAGACTGCACGTGGGGCAGGCGAGGCTGCATAGTCCCGGATCGATCACCTCAAGTTCGCCGATACTGCCCGGATATCTGTTGTTCATGCCATAGAACATGCATATTGCGTTACTTAAGTCTTCCATGTTGTTATGGCAAATCGTAACTTGTTCAGCGTTATCATATCCGGTTGATAATGTACTCCCGCCTTCGGGGTCCATCATGCTCACCGCGGAATCTCCACAGGACAGGAGCAAAATAAGGGAGAAAAGTACTGAGGACACTACTGATCTATTCATTTTATTAACTCCATCCAATTACATATCAATAGAAGTGTATCATGTTATTAATAGAATGTCAAACAGCAGAATATACGATCTGCGTCCTGCCGGTTTGCTGCGGTACGAATCAAGTGTATACTATTCCAGTTATGCGTTCATTTATTTTAGTGTATTCCATGAATGCGGTGGAGAAGGTTGATGAAAAGAGCTCTGAGGATCATTGCAGCTTCTTCGCTCGTACTGTTCTTTTCAGGATGTATGAGAATCTTCGGGAGTGGGTCTGGGATTTATAAAGGTATTCTGACCCTGCACAATCATGTACACTGAACCGTTTGTAACGCCCGAGAATATCGATGATAAACTTAAGGAGTGGCTGGCTCGGATAGAGAGGCACACACATCCAAGACCGCACCTTATACTGAAACCCGAAAAATGCGCCCTGGTGGTTGTGGATATGCTGCCTTTCTTCGCACAGCCGGATGGCAGGGACTATCTGCCTTCGGCAGGAGCGATCATTCAGAAGATAGCTGATC
>JAUWSL010000045.1 GCA_030610085.1 Candidatus Aegiribacteria sp. | reverse complement strand
TTCAAGCAGAATTGTAAAGGTACCTTCTCCGGAGGAATACTTCTCGACGACCAGGAAGTGATCTCCCTCCTGGCCTTCGCCTACTGTAAAGTTCAGAAGGGAGCTGGTGCCATCCCCTCCGTCATCATCGTACAGCTTCTCTCCATCCGGCATGATCAGCGTTACGGTAGGGTCCAGTTCTTCGCTTTCAACTGATATTGAGTAGCTTCTGCCTGCCTGAAGACTTAGCCTGTAAATGATGCTTTCAGTTTCGTAGGGCAGGTTAACTTCCATTGATCTGCCGACTCCCAGAGCGCTTATACCCTCGTTATCTTCGGACCATGAAAATGATACTTCACCTTCACCCGGACCGCCGTATGGTGAAACAAGGGCGATGTAATCACCTTGAAGAAGCGGGCTGATAATCCTTGAGTCGGAGCCGAGATCAGGGTAATCATCGTTTGAGGCGATGTACAGAATGTTGCCTTCAGCATCCTTCTGCAGAAGGGTAAGGCATACATCAAAGTCACCGGAAGCGTTCAATTCGTAAACCGAAGTCCCCTCAACAGTGAAAGTGAAAGCGGCCACAGGAATGAAGGGAGTGAGAAATCCGGGTGTTTCCCAGTTCTCTACCATATCCGGCCACCAGGCGATCGCGAAATTTCTGTCAGGAGTTATATCAACTTTGTAGTCCGTATCCAGCAGCAGAGCGGGGATTTCAACTGTTTCCAGTGCTTCCTCATCGATGGATTCCATCTCGAGTGTAAATCTCCCATGACTTCCAGTGGAGTAGGGCATGACAAGGGCGAGATAGTTTCCAGCATCCAGTTTTCTTACTATTCTGGAGTAGGAGCCGCTGTAATCATCGTTGTACTCAACGAATGAATAAGTACCATCTTCAACGGCCATAAGAACAAGATAAGGATCGAAATCATCGGATTGCAGTGATATCGAAACAAGTTCTTCGCTCTCGATCGTGAAAGGAAAGAGTTCCGCCTGGGAATAGTTATAGACATAGACATCGTTTTCAAGCGCTTCTCTGAGTGTGATGTGAAGGTATGAATTGTAGCTGTCTTCTTCGATCCAGCCAGATATAATTCCCCGGGAAAAATCGGTTGCATCGATGAAGGCTTCAAGGTCCTCAGAAGTTCCCTCCTCGACGATAACATCGTAAAGACCCCTAGTATCATCCGGTGAAAATACCAGCAGTTTTCCCCCCGGTGGTGTGCCATCAAGTACGATCCTTGCGCTGCTGGTCCCTTTCCAGTTGTCGTTAAAGGCTATAAGATTACCGCTTTCATCGATTACCGCCGCAACCGGATCGAAATCGAGGCTTCTTACATCAATAACGATTATGCCGCTGCCGGAAATGTCATGTACCTCAGTATAGGTGTCCAGCTGGACGGGACAACCCAGAATGAAAAGAGTAGTGCCGGCTTCCGCCCAGGCATCGATAAGTGTGTGCGTTTTCTCCGGCAGAGCACCTCTTATTACATTGCCGGGGGTCGCTACTCCGCTGGAGCAGCCCGCCGCCAGTATTGACAGCGCGATTACGAGTGTGAGCAGTGTTTTCATACTATCTCCCGATTCTGTTAAATTACAACGTATCTTAAGATAATACTTATCAGGCATGAGTACTATTCCATGTCCAGCCTGCTCCTCCATACAGTTTACACCACTTTATCCTCATGTTCAGAATTGCCGGGGAACCACTGTGAACATTTCACATTATGCTTTGGAGGCGCTTTTCAGCGGTTTATATGGCAAAGTAACGCTGTATTTCATGTAAATACGGCATAACTGTCTGTCAGCCTTGAAATTGGTTTACTTGAATTTAGCCTTGAAGTATAATTACACAAATCAATCATTCACGAGAAAGCAGAGGAATAGTATGAGAACAATCATCGTTTTGCTGGTGCTGTTTTCCATGGCCGCGGCGGAATGGGTTGACTTCGGTACTTCCGACCTGAATCATGCCAGCCTGGAAGTGGTGGAGTGCACCGCGTCCGGTTTTGTGGTGGAGATCACACTGCCCGGATTCAATAACAACTCATTCACAGAAAATGGGATTGCATTCAATGCCATCAGTCTGGCAGCCCTCACGCCATACGCCGATGCAGAGGGAGCGCCAATGCTTCCAAAGGCATCCTTCATGGCTGCCGTTCCGAATAATCCCAACGTATCCATCAGCGTGGAGGCACTTGAGGCTCCAGTTGTTTTCAGGAATATCTATCCTTCCCCCATGCAGCCCATTCCTGTTGACAACTCCTACGATCCCATTCCTTTTACGTACCTTCCGGAGGCATACAGCCACGGCTCGTATCCTTCGCGGGAGGCTGTGTTCGAAGATTCCGGTACCATCCGCGGAGTTAATATAGGCCGGTTCACTGTCATTCCATTCCATTGGGATGCCGAAACAGGCCTTCTTACCGTTACTCCAAAGCTTCGTGTAACCGTTGAGCTTGGCGGAAGCGTTTATCTCGATCAAAGACTTCAGAGCAGGTTCTTCATGAACACCTACAGAACCCTTGTCAATTCGGATATCCTCGGTGAGCCCGAAAGAACGATAAGTTCCGAAAGCACCGAACCGATAAAGGCTTTCAACATCAGGCAGGCAAGGGATATCACCGAAGCCGACCTGCTGATAATCGCCGGTGATGATTTCGTTGATACCATGATGGACGTTTTCATCGATGCTAAAATGGACCAGGGCTACCTTACCGCTATAGTGGCTGCCGGCAGCTGGACCCAGACCGAGATCAAGGACTACATACAGTACGCCTACGAAAACTGGGTAATACCCCCCAGTTTCATTCTATTCGTAGGAGATCAGGGAGATCTGACCAGCTACAGCGCTTCAACCGGTATATACAGCGACAACCGCTACGTGTGCATGGACGGCCCGAGCGATTTCCAGGCCGATATCTTCCACAGCAGGTTCGTAACTCCAACGAGCCACTATCCCATCGTAGAGGAGAAGATCCTTAAATGGGAGTTCGACCCCCTGATGGACGCGGATTTCTGGGGGAACGTTCTCTGTGCGGGATATTTCCAGGCTACAAGCTCTTCAAGCACAGTCGCGGAACGCTGGTTCTGTTTCACATGTGAAACAGTTCGAGATACCTACATGAACATTTACGGAAAGACCGTTCAGCGGGAGTACACCAAGAACACATCTGCTTCACCTCCGTATTACTACAGATCCGACCTTCCCAGCGCGGGACAGGAGATCCCTGGTGATATTGTCTGGGATGGTAACGCGGCAGGAATTATTACAAGCATTAATGACGGAGTGTTCCTTGTGCAGCACAGAGACCACGGAAGTGTTTCCGGATGGGGGGACCCGGCGTTCTATATATCCAATCTCGCAAGTTTAGTAAACGGCGAGAAAACTCCCATGGTGATGAGTGTAAACTGTCTTACAGGCCAGTTCTCCAGCGACTGCTTCGCCGAGAATTTCTTCCGTATGGAGGGTGGCGCGGTAGGAGTACTGGCTGCTACCGGTATCAGTTACAGTTACTGGAACGACTACATCTGCTACGGGCTGTACAAATCCTTCAACGATGAGTATACCAGCCCTCCCGCGCTTTACACTGATCCTACGGGTAACTACCTGACCGGCCAGGCGCTGATGTGTGCGAAGATCGAGATGGAAACTTCAGCACCCATGTGTCCGTACCCGACCAACCGCTCTGAGATCGAGTGGGACCTCTTCCACTGGTTCGGTGATCCTACGATGGATATGAGAACGGACGTTCCTCACTACCTTACAGTGACCGCTCCTGCGAACCTGCCGATGGGCTCTACAGAAGTAACGTTCTCGGTGAGTGAACTGGACGGTGTCGTCGTAAACGCCCTCGTATGCATAACCCATGACAGTCTATGGGCAAGCGGCCTTACCGACTCAACAGGAAGTGTCACACTGACATTCGATCCGATCGGAAGCTTGAACGATATCTGCTGGATGGTCACAGCACACAACGCGTATCCGAAAGAGGGTGTTATTAACGGCGTTGGAATCGGGGGTACTCATGACGGAGTCGTAATAACCAGCGTTGGATTACCTCATCCCAACCCGGCTAGCGGACTCGTTACTTTCCCGGTTTCACTCTCAAGCGGAGGCCTGTTCGAGATGACCGTCTACGATACCGCCGGAAGGGCTGTCGCAACGGTACACGCAGGAGAACTTGCAGCTGGTACCCATTCCCTTGTCTGGGATATCAGTTCTGTACCGCAGGGAATTTACATGGTCCGATCCATTGATCCGGGTGGCTCAGTTACCACCAACAGAATAGTGGTATGTAAATAAATCCTGTTTATTTGAATGAAGGGCGGAGTCGAAGGCTCCGCCCTTTTTTACATTCAGTCTCCGCTGTTTGATTGACTTCACATCTCCGAGGTGTGTAGTTTAGTCATGTTCAAACCAGTCAAATTCGAATGGAGTAAAACATGAAAAAAATGCGGAGGGCAGGGAAAGCGCGGAAATCCAGCAGCAGTTCCCGGAGCAGTATCTTTTCGGGTAGATCATCGTCCGGAAAAAAGAAAGCACCTCGAAAGGAAAAATCCCTCTTTGCTAAGAAACATGCGAAAAGTGCTTCGATGGGGAAAACTTACAGAGCAGTGGAAGAGAAGGAACGCTTCGTAAAACCACCGCATGATCCAGGACCCAAGATCCGCGAAGAAGCAGATGTCGTTGAGGATTACTCGGAAGAGGAAGGCGGAGAAGCCATACAGCAGGCTCTTCAGAGCACAGGAAGCGGCTGCTGCGGTTCCATCACAGGTTTTTTCTGGCTGCGGGCTATTGGGGGCTTTGCAGTTGTGATCATCTTCATACTCAAATGTGGAGGCTGCTGACCCAAATTAATGAGGGGAGATATTAGTATGCTTCAGATTTTACTCTCAGTATTACTTCTTGCTCCGGGAAGTTCAACAGGCAGTCCCGGTAAGATCTATACTTCAACCTTTTCCATAGTCGCCATGGATACACTGACAGGTGAATATGGAGTGGGTGTGGCATCGAAGGTTCTCGATGTGGGGTACATCGTACCCTGGGGAGAGCCTGGAACGGGAGCGGTCGCCACCCAGGCTCAGACCAATGCGATGTTCGGGCCCGATGGGCTTGAAATTCTGAGAACCGGTGTAACGGCTGAAGAGACAATGGAAACCCTGCTGGGAAGTGATCCTGAAAGGGAAGTGAGACAGCTTGGAATTGTGGACTCGGAAGGTAATTCAGCTTCCTTTACCGGCAGCGGAACTCTTGACTGGGCAGGGAGCATTACCGGCCCGGGCTACGCCATTCAGGGAAACATACTTACAGGACCCGAAGTGATAGAGGAGATGGAGAGGGCTTACCTTACGGAGGAAGGCTCCCTCGGAGACAGGCTGCTGGCAGCGCTTCTTGCGGGAGATGCCGCCGGAGGTGACAGCAGGGGCAGACAATCGGCGGCTATGGTCGTCTTCAGAGAGAACGGCGGATACCAGGGATCTTCCGATCTTCTTGTCGATATCAGGATTGCCGATGCCGATGATCCCCTTGGTGATCTTCAACGAATTTACGAGAAGTGGTGCATGTGGTTCGTTTTTCCTGTCTATATTGACGCGGGGTCACCAGAAACCGAGTACGCACTCGGCATCATGGATGACTATCTCGTATCCGGTGATGTAGACGCCCAGACTCTGAATGGCCTGGCATGGGATCTTGCAATAAGACAGCTTTATCCGGAGAGGGCGGTTGAGATAGCCATTATGGCCATCGAAATGGAACCTGAAGACGCGAATATCATGGATACTGTCGCTGAATCGTATTACGCCCTTGGAGAATTCGAGAAAGCTGTCGAATGGGAGCAGAAAGCTCTGGAACTTGACCCTGAGAATGTTTTTTTCAATGAGCAGCTTGTTAAATTTCTTGAGAGTCTCGAAGAGTAGATGAATAGAATCGGAAGGATCTTCGTATGAGAATAGAGGTGTCCAGACCTGACAAGGAAGAGCTGGAACAGATGGGGGTCTTCTCCTGGCCCATCTGGACATGTGGGCCGTCCGAAAGCACTATAACTTCGAATAGCTGTCCTTTTTATTCAAATACTTCGGTGATGGCCTGGAATTTTTCGAGGAATTCTGTTTCAGTGAGTTCTTCAGTAGCGATCTCGAATATCTCATTCATCGACAATCTGCACCAGCTTCCGCCGAAAGATACGGCAATATCCTTAACGCTCCAGCTGCGCTGAAGATCGAGAGAAGCTGCATAAGAAGATATGAATATCAGCTCCGTCCACTGGTCGGAGCCGCCTCTCCATTCGCCACCCAGCGATACGAATAGAACCAGTGTGGAATCGGTTTCTTTAAAACTCACTGCCAATTCCCTTCCAAGGTACTCCTGGACAGTGTCACTTACAAGAAGTGCGTCTTCAGGATAGATCGACCCCTCCTGAACTGCCCCCATAGCCTGAAGAAAAAACATGAACACTATTACTGATACGACGGTTTTCAAAGCCCTGTCCCCCTTTCAGTTCAGACTGACGGATCTGTATCTGCCCGGATCGAGTTCCTTCGCCGATCCATCGAAAAGTTTCTGTAAATGATCATCCATGGTGAAATAGAATATCTGCCAGCCACTGTTAACCAGCCCGATGACACGGTCGACAAGGTTCTGTCTTCGCTCCCAGTCGGAGTGCTGGAACGCATCATCGAGGATGAGGAATGCCGGTTCGCCCATGGAGAGTTCCGCAAATCCAGTTCTGAGAGCTATGTAAACCTGCTCGGCCGCACCTGTACTCAACTGGGCCAGAGGGAATTCCTCTCCTTCGGGAGTTGAGAGATTGAGATATCCATCACCATCCATTCTCAATCCAGTGTAGTGCCCGGTGAGCAGTCGAAGTGGAGAAACTACTTCATCGGATCCAAGGGCTTCGTCCAGCCTTTCGTTCTCCTGGGAACGAAATTCATGCAAAGCCCGGAAAACGGCATTCTCAGCCAGGATTCTAGCTGTAAGGTCTTTGTACGTATTCTCCGCGGTTTCTATACTGTCCTCCAGGGCAGTAAGGAGCTCCCTTAAATCTCTTGAATTATTTTCTGTGGCAACATAAATTTCGGTTTTAAGGGTCTCAATACTGTGTTTCTCACGCTCGAGATCCGCCGATACATTCTTCAGCTCATCATTGAGTTTCAGAAACTGCCTCTTATCCCATTCCACAGAGGGAGGATCTGAAAGGTAGAAATCCTCATGAACGTTGAGAGAAGAAAGATCTACATTAAAAGAGTTGATAGTTTCCTGGATTTCCTTCCTTTTTCTCCTGATACTTTCAATTCTGGAGTCCCAGTTGTTACAAGTGACATCCTCTCCGGCAATGGCATGAAATCTGGGCAGGATACTCGCTTCCCTTGCTTCAATATCCCGTTTGAGTTCTATGCGGCTATCCCTGAGATTCTCCAGATGAATATGCCTCGTTTCCATCTTCTGGCACTCAACCTGCAGTGTGGCGGGATCTGTAAGCTCCCGCTGAAATCTTCTGCTGAATTCATCCTCCAGTTTCTTCCGCCGCAATTCGACCGATGCCGAAACCGCTTCGGGTTTCTTCCCGGTAATGACGATAAAGCAGATTACCGCCCCGACTGCTGCAGCGATCATCAGGGGTCTGCTGAAGAATCCGGCCGCCGCGGTCAGCAGTATGAAAAAGAGAAGCAGTGCAAGGCTGACCTTTAAGATCAGGGATCTATTCGCGGGAGTTTCGACATGTGCAAGGTATTCCTCCCTTGCCTTATTCACCCAGATGTAGTTGTCCTCTTCATCTGCCGAATTCTTGAGTTCTTCGTCGATATCTCCAAGATTCGAGAGTTGGGCTCTATAAAGAGTGATATCGGTCCCCAGGCCTATCAGTTCCTTCTCAGAAGGAAGATTTTTTATTTCAAGCTCAAGTTTTCTCAGTTCTTCGGAAAGCATAAAGGCTCTTTGCCTTTTAGCGTCTTCGAGTTCCTTTAACTGCATGGATAGTCCTGCCTTTGCTCTTTCAAGGGAATTGACCGCGCCGAGCGAGGCGTTTTCATCAACTTCCAGCTGTAGAGCTTTCAGGAATTCTACTTTCTTCCCTGCATTCAGTCTGTCTTCAATGAGCCCGATTTGTTTGGCGTCTATTGAACCATTCTCTATAATGGCTTTCTTAACGGTTTCCTGTTTGATGCTGTTCTCAATCTCGTCGAGGATTCCCTTCCCGGAGAGGCAGGTTCTGAGAATATTGTCCCCTGCCCCATCCCCGGTGGAGGACAATCTTGTATCTCCTGCACGAACAACCATCAGTCTGGACAGCTCTTCGGGAAGACCGCACCCGGAATCCCTGAAATCCTCAAGTTTACTTCCCCCGGATTGGAAAGCTGTAGTCTTATCCTCCAGACCCGAGACCATGATCCTTCCAACAGGTTTCCATTTTCTGACGGTCGGCTCCTGCGATTTGGTCCTTTTCAGTATCCAGGGAGTATCCTTACCGGTCCTGAATAGAAAATCGATCATGGCTTCAACAATATAGGTTTTGCCTGTTTCATTATGGCCGTAGATGAGATTCAGTCTTGCAGGTTCAAGTGTAAAGTCATGCCTGAGGGGACCCCCCCGGTTAATGGATATCCTTTCGATATTGATACCCATCTCAGCTCTCCTCTCCATAAACGACCGAAAGAGCGGTTTCGATGACTTTTTCCCTTCCCGGTTCATTTCCACCGAATTTCCAGTCCATTTCCTCAATCAGCTGAATAACCCTGCGGGCAATGATGTTTCTGCGATTGTCTCTGGCAATGAACAGGGAAGAGATATCCGGATCTTCATCCTTAACGAAGCTGTACTCCGCGAATACATTCTTCAGACATCCCATGATTGCTTCTCTGTCAGTGGAATACCCGGTGACTTTTATCCTGATTCTGGCTCTTTTTCTTTCCTCTTCGTCCAGATCCCAGGCTTTGATCCTTTCCTCAGCATTATTCTCGAGCCTCTCAACCTCATTCTCATCGGGGATGACAAGGAATTTCTCCTGTAAATAGACTACATCTGTTCTTA
Source organism: Candidatus Aegiribacteria sp. (assembly GCA_030610085.1). Classification (GTDB taxonomy): domain Bacteria; phylum Fermentibacterota; class Fermentibacteria; order Fermentibacterales; family JCC-6; genus Aegiribacteria. The sequence goes on along the minus strand of JAUWSL010000045.1, from coordinate 5,046 downwards.
CGGTTTCCCCGCAGATATGCCCGGTTGCGGTGTCCAATACAAGGAATCGTCTTCTTCCAGTTTCATTGATATCGATTCCGCAGGGTGAACCGGGGTAGAATAGATTATCTATACTCATGGGCTTATGAATATGACCCAGAAAGACTTTCCAGGGGGAATACTTCTCTATGTCCTTCCTGTACAGGGGCATATAAGTGCCCTTTTCATAAGGGTTTCGCTGCTTCATTCCGCCGAAATAATCACCATGACCTACAAGAACCCAGCGTTTGTCAGGTCTGATCTCCTCAAGGCATTCTCCCATCCCGGATGTTGCTGAATAGGGTATGAACACGAAACTCAAACCGTCAAATTCTACCATCGACGGAGTATCGTAGACTCCGATATTCTCGCCGACTATCACGCGCCGTGTTATATCCGGATCGTGATTGCCCGGGATTATATGAATACTGATCTGAGGGTATTGACTGCAGACCTCCTCAAACCGTGAGTAACTGCTGCAATCCTTATCGAAGAGATCCCCGGCTATTATGAGTGTTTGAATGTCCTTATTTACAAGGCTATCGAGGATGTTCACAAGGGCGGTGTATCGCTCGGGATGATTAGCAGTGAGATGAACATCCGCAGTTATTGCTACATTCACTTCGACTGAACCTGCCGGGTCTTGATAAACAAAACTGAAACCTCCCGGGCCAAGCTAAATACTGAGGACCATGAACTCGATTCTGCGGTTTCTGGCTTTGTTGGCCGCAGAATTGTTGGGAACAACAGGTATGGATTCACCATGACCAACTGTAGTGAGTCTGTTACCTGCGATACCTGTACTTACCAGATACTGGTAAACCGATTGTGCACGACGCTCGCTGAGGGTCTGGTTTGATGACTCACTGCCGTCACTGTCTGTGTGTCCTGATATCTGTATTCTTGCAGTTGGATTATCTCTTAGAAGGATGGCAACACTATCAAGTATGCCATGGCTTTCAGGTTTTAAAGTAGCACTCCCAGAGGCGAAATAGATATTATCAAAGCTTATGACAGCACCCTCACGTAGTGCATCTCGAAGATCGAAGGAAACACTTACCGTTTCATTGGCAAGAAGCGTTACAGATCGGTTATCTGAAATGTAGCCATCTGCCTGTGCGGTTATTGGCCAGGTTCCCGCTTCGACATCAGCAGTGAAGATTCCTGCTTCATCGGTGGTTACAGTAACTGGTGCAGTACATCCAATCGTTACTGCAGCACCAGCGATGGGTCTACCTTGCCCATCTCTAAGGGAGCCTGTTATCGATCCAAGGTTCGGTAGCAAAGAAAAATCAAGGGTGCCAGCTTCATTCCGACCAAGAACGATAGTCGCACTTGTATTTCTATATCCTGGAGCGACGACGGTTACTGGAATTTCTCCAGATGGGATTATATGTGTGTAGAAACCGCTGATAGAATCACTTGTGACGTTGGGAATAGGCACACCAGGGAACGTGATCGTTGAGAAGACAGCTTCACCGGTGAGGGAATCTGTCACTGTTCCACTCAAGGTTGCCATATCGGTCTGACCCCCATCGGTTACTATATCCGATGAGAATCCCATTGCGAGACTCACGCCCCAATCGAATACCCCACCGATCGGCAATGGAGCTCTCTCAGCCCGCTGATCATCTGTAACTACGCTATCCGTATTGTACAGACCGTGACCGAGATCGTAATAAGCAGGATCAAATTTGCTTGTACTAAGGTCGAAAGTTATATCCAGGAATGTACCTGAAGTGTTTTTGAATCTGATTCCAGGTGTGAAATAGGATACCGAAGCATTCTCCCTGTCAATAAGATTCCGGTTTGTGTATTCCATGAAGATGTCAAAATGAGGTGTCGAGATCTCAAGCCCGAGACCTAAGTTAAAAACACCATCTACTACTTCAATATCTACAACGGTGGAATCGGAATAAGACCATCCCACAACGTCCGGCATAACCCTGAAATCAGTGAAATGGTAATTCTGTGTATACTTGGCATAGCCAAAATTGAGATGCGCCTTGACTGGTGCAACTGGAATCCAACGGCCGAAATCACCTGTAATAAGCAGGTCCATGCCAATGCTGTTATTGCCTGTTGTAGTGAATGGTCTGCGAATTGTGCTTATCATCTGTCCGGTGTGCCATATCCCATCAGGTTCATCCTCGCAACGAATGAAGGCCGTATCTGCTGGAGAAAACCCAAAACGGACATCTCCGCCAAACCAGACAACATCCTTCAGACTGGAGATATGATTATATCCCACATGAAGAAGATGGTTAAAACCCTCGAATCAATAAATCTCCTCCCAGTGTCCTGTCGAACGCTCTTCGTATAAACCTCTTTCATAAATAGTACTGGAATAAACTGCGTTCATCGCTATATCTATATAGTCCCACACTCCATAGGTAAGACTGAATCTTCCCTCTCCAGTGTGCTCCACATTTATAACTTCGGGGAATAGAATTGTATTGGGCAGGATATGACTGTGGTAGATGAAATTCTTGTACTCATTCACTGCAGTCCAGTAAGTCAGACCGATAGCGAATGACATTTGATTGAAACCCAGCGGCATGGCACTGTTCACGCGGTGAAGGCCGGGGATTCCATGGATTGACGGAGCCGCGAATGAAAGGGTAACTAACACAAACAGGATCGAGAGTGTAATTATCTTCAATTTATTCCTCCATTAACTTTCAGCGAAAGAACTATATATCCAGATAGATGAAGAATGTTCATATTGCTCGGTACAGTCAAGCAATTCAGTTTCCACGTTTGATATCAGTGTTCAATCCGATTTCTGTTCGGGTTGCTTCATGATCTCGATTAAAATAATGGGAGGATTGACATAATAGCACGGAAGCAAGAGTATCCTTCGGTATAAGACAAAAAATTTCTTCACTGGAGGATTAGAATGAGAAAATGGGTAGCATCTACTATAATGTTGGTCCTTATTACTTTATACTCAGCTTGTGGTGATTCTGCCACCGAAATAACCGGTACGCTTCCTATAGTTGCCGGGATTACAGTTGATTCAATTGCAAGTAAAGGTGATACCATTGTGGTGACCTGGACGGCATTGACCGATACACAGATCGAAGGGTATTTCCTATGGACCAGGATCAAACCCGGGAATCCCTGGATATTGCTCGAAGTAGTTGATCAGAATATTGCAACTCACATCGCTGACAGGTCTGCATACTACACCGTTATGGCATTCAATGGGGATAATATTTCATCCGACACAGGTCTGTCAGCCAATACCAGAACAGATGAGCTGTCGGAGATCAGGCAATATTTCTCTGCGAGATCAGTGGGCTTCCGAATTGATCTTGAGGGAGATTCTCTCATTTCCGGTAATCCCTCTTCTCCAGATTTCCAGCAGCAATTCACAGTTGCACTTGATACGCCTGGTGGGGACAGATACATCTACTCTGGAACTGCTAATCCTCAATTATGGCCCGGTGGAGCAAAAACGAGTGTGTCATTAAGTAGTGGTTTTGTTGCCCCGGCCCCCAATGACAGCACTCTATGGCGGGACAGTATCTACTTCGATGGTAACTTCTTCCTTGCGCTTGACAGTGGATACTACTGCAAGCTCAATGCTTCAAATACCGATCCGGATACATTAACCATGGCTGACACACTGATCATCAACGGAGAGTTGCAGCCCATCAGGAATATCAGATTGTTTAATCAAAGCTGGTAATCTCGGAATTCTATATTGAACAAATTGAAACCCTCTTGTGTCCGAATCGGATGAGAGCGTTTAGAATAACAACAGGATAATACCGCAAGAAGAAGCTTGATACTTTATAGACTGACTACTTTTTCTATGTTTTCTGCCCTGTCACTGTCCGTTCCGGGCGTTTCCGCAATTCCGGGAATTTCTGTGAACTCGGGCATACGGGCAAGGAAACGGAGGGGTTCAAGACCTATCAGCCCTTCTCCTGAGCAGGCATGACGATCTCTGTGACTTCCGCATTCTTTCTTTGAATCATTGATATGGAAAGCTTTGATTCTATCTTTTCCAACGGTATCGTCGAACTTATCCATAGTTTCCAGGACAGCCCCTTCGGAGGAAAGGTCGTAACCGGCGGCGAAGGCGTGACATGTATCAAAACAGATCCCTGTTTTTTCAGGCATATCGGTAAGTTCAAGCAATTGCGCAAGCTGCTCAAAAGAATATCCCACAGTGGTTCCCTGTCCGGCGGTATTCTCGTAGAGGATCCCTGTATTCTCAGGTGAGTTCAGCAGTATCTTTCTCGCCGTAGATGAGATCTTTTTAATTCCATTCTCCTCTCCGGCGCCGAGATGTGCTCCAGGGTGCAGGACACACCATTTGATCCCAAGCAGATTCATTCTTTCCAGTTCAGTCTCGAGGGTTGCCGCGGAGAGCAGGCCGACTCTTTTGTCAGTTGTGGCGAGGTTGATCAGGTATGATGTGTGGGAGATAACAGTAATTGACCTTCCGATGTACCTTTCGATCTCCCTGGCTGTGACAGAGCGTCCCTTCCACTGCTGCTGGTTTGATGTGAAAATCTGACCACAGAGCAGCCCCAGTTCGGTCAGGGTATCAAGCGCCCTGTCCAGCCCTCCTGCGACGGAAGCATGGATTCCCGGAATCATGCCTGGATTCTGTTTATGACTGCAGGCATGTCTGCCTGAAAAGCTCAAGGTTCAGTGTGCATTTCTCAGCCAGTTCGCTCCTCTTTTCAGTAAGAGCCTGAAGAATATCCCTGGAAGTATCCCAGGTTCTGTCGAGCATAACGCTCAATTCCTCATCCCAGTTGTCCAGTGAGGAGTCGACCGTAAGGCCTCCGAGACCTGCCTCTTCCATAAATCTGTAACCCTTGGAGGCGTACGGTACCGCGATAGGAATGGTACCTGTAACCAAAGCGAGAATAGATCCGTGTAGAGGGACGGTCAGGATTACCCGGCACTCGGATATCCTTGTCAGAAAACTCCTGATAGCAGCTGGCATAATGACGGTCGCCCGGTCACTGTGCTTCATCATGGCCATAACCGCTTCACATTCGGAAT
>JAUWSL010000064.1 GCA_030610085.1 Candidatus Aegiribacteria sp. | reverse complement strand
TCATAAAATACCAGTACCCCGACGGCATATTCCTTCCCGTGGAAGCATGGGATGCTATTCAGCTTGCTCCCCAGCTGAGATTTTACCGGGTTGAATCCCGGCTGTTCGGAACATCGGGATGGGATGATGATATACTGCTGGAACAGGGCGGTGAATATGTTGAAGGTGCGGTGTTCCCCGTTTCCTTCGGCTCGAGCTCCATGAATCCCGCGACGGCAAGATTTTCCTATTTCTACCAGCGGGAGTACGATTCAATGCCCACAATGCTGGCAGCCCAGGGATACGACACAGCGGAGATAATACTGAACGCATGGATGGGATCGCTCCCTTCCCGGGCATCCCTGCAGAACCATCTTGAAAATCTGAACATATTCTTCGGGGCCACTGGCATGTGCACTATCGGCAGCGTATCTATCCCGCGCTCCGCTTTCCCTCTGGTCATGGTGAATGATGGAGAGATAATCAGCGTTGAGTAATCCAGCCGGTTCCGGAATGCACTGGGGAATCGATATCGGCGGAACCACGACCATTCTGGGTTATCTGAAAAAGGGTGGGTTCGAGAAAAAGACAATCCTGGACACCGACCCTCCATCGGGACCGGATTCACTTTTCAGGAGGATCAGTAATGTAATCCTGGAAGCAGATGCTACTCCTTGTTCGGCAGGCGTAGGCATTGCCGGCCTGGTGGACAGGTCTTCAGGATTGCTTGTCTCTTCCCCGAATCTTCCCGGGTGGCAGGATTATCCCTTTCGTTCAAAACTGTCGGATAAACTCAACTGTCCCGTTGCTATTGATAATGACTGCAACGTCTTCGCCCTTCAGGCCATCGAATTCTCCATAATACCGGATGCTGGTCTATGGTTGATGATAACCTTCGGAACCGGTATTGGCGGAACAATAATTCATGACGGCGCTATCATTTACGGCTCAGGATACGCCGGTGAATTCGGCCATATGACGGTTGAGGCGTATGGAAAGAACTGCCTCTGCGGATCAAAGGGATGCTGGGAAAGATACACGGCATCCGGAGCCCTGAGCGATTACTTCAGAGCACACAGCGGTAATGCTGTATACCATACTCCAAAGGAGATAGCCCGCCTGGCTTCAATAGAAGATGGTGCAGCACTGAAAGCTTTTGAGGAATTCGGAACATGGCTTGGTATAGGCCTTGCAAACCTCTACCACTGCTTCAGTCCGGATGGCGTATACCTTGCCGGAGGTCTGATGGGCGCATCGGAGTTCTTCCTGGAGCACGCTGAATCGGAATTCCACGCTAGATGTACCTGCGCCTGGAATGCGAATGTGCTGCCGTCCTGTTCCGATGCTGGAGCGGAAGGAGCAGCGATCATGGGAAGAACAAGGACCGGATGACCTTCTTCCTGATCCTGATGACACTTTATGCGACCGACACTGCAGAGCCCGACAGTACATCGAGTGATTCCACACTTACCGCGGAAAGGCTCGAAACGATCGCCTACTCGGCTGATTCACTGGTTTTCTACCCTGATACAGGTGATCTGATACTTGTAGGATCAGCGACCCTTGATTACCGGGACATGACGCTTGCATCGGATACCATAGAGTACTCCGCGGATGAAGAGATCATCACTGCCAGAGGCGAATCCGAACTTTTTGATCGTGGAGAGTCAATAATCGGCGACGGGATGATATACAGTATTCCGACCCGCAAAGGACGCATAATGAACGCGGCTTCGGAATACGATTTTGGATTCTACAGCGGCGCGACGATAACGAGGGTAGGCCGCAACGAATTCAACATAGTCGATGCCAGATTCACAACATGTGATGAAGACAGCGTCCATTACCACTTCTATTGCCCGATAATGAAGGTTTTTCCTGATGACAAAGCTGTTGCCAGGCCGGTGTACCTGTACGTTGACGACACCCCTGTTCTCTATTTTCCATACTGGGTCTTTCCTATAAGACGAGGACGCCAGCCAGGATTCACAATGCCCAAATTCGGTCAGACTACAAGAGACGGCAGGTTTCTAAGAGGATTAGGATACTACTTCGTTTTCTCCGATTACGCTGATCTGTGGATTCACGGGGATATAATGGAAAAAACGAGGTTCGTGATCGCAGCCGATGAAAGACACCGGCTAAGGTACATCTTCAATGGAAACCTGAAAACCGAATGGAGAAGAGAATTTGAAGCCCAGCGAATCAGATGGATGATATTCGGCAACCATCTGCATGATTTTCCGGACGGAACTACAGTAAGACTGCAGGGAGAGTTTCTCAGCGATGAATCCTACCTTGAGGAAACACAGCAGAATCCCGAAGATCGTATGACTGGAGAACTGCATTCCTGGATAAGCATGAACAGGTATTTCGGCAGAATGAGTTTCCAGGCCGTAATGGATCGGACAAGTTACCTGAATACTGATCCTGATTCAATCCCCGGAGAGCTCGAATCCAACCAGGAGATCCCTGACATCAGGCTTTCTCTCCCTTCCGCTCCCCTTTTCAGAACACCTTCGGATCCCTCGCTTATCCGTCCATGGCACTCCATCTACTGGAATGCAAGTGCGCACTACCTCTCCGTTGACAGGAGAATGGAGGAATCAAGGGCTACAAACTCCGCATTTAAGCTGACTTCGGGACTTACCGGATCCAGCAGATTATGGGGCTGGCTTTCTGTAGCTCCTGCTGTACGAGTAAAGGGAACCATATACGACCGTGACAGAAATGATGACAGATTCCCATGGTGGCTGCATGGATCAGCGAGTCTGTCAGTTTCAACCGATATCTACGGTATCTTCGCAGCACGACTCTTCGGTCTGAATGCGCTCAGACATACGATGACTCCCGGAGTATCCATTCAGTGGGCACCAGAGCAGTACCTGAACAGCAGCGGTTTAGCTGGCTCCGATTCATCGGGATCCGAATACTACACTTTCTCCGATTTCAGTCTTCCATCGTCCAGTCGAACCATCTCCTTCAGCCTGATGAACAGACTGGAGGGAAAGATGTCGGAAAGGGATAGAATTACCCGTTTCGATATAGCGTCCCTTACTCTGTCCGCATCCGCTGACCTTGAGGAGAGTGTAAGACCATTTTCCCCCCTGTATGCAAGCCTGGACATTTCACCGACCACACACTTCACTATTTCAGGTGACGGCAGCTGGGACCTCTACGAGAATGAACTCACCAATCTATCGGTATCCTCAATCCTGCGCCTGTCCGGATACGACAGAACCCTTCTCTCCGACTCAGGCACTGTAAGACCTGGCATGCCCCTTCGATTTGTCATATCCCATTACTACAGGCACGGTTTTGAAGATACTGAAAGTATCAGTAAATTCCGCCTCTCAGCCTCCCTTGATCTGACGCCCGGCTGGTCTCTGGAATACAGCGCCTACTACGATGCACTGAACGGGAATTTCATCAATCAAAGCTATACACTCCGCCGCAACCTTCACTGCTGGGAGGCCGTATTCGTGAGGCATATTTCCGATGTGGACAGCGGATTCTATTTCAAGATCAACATTATTGATATTCCGGACCTCAAGATCGAGCAGCATGTCAGTAACTTCTAGTTTATAGTTATTATTATAATTAATGTGTTTATGTATGTGTATTATAAATCTTAATTTCCCTCCCTGTTGTTCAACAATCATCGGTATAGCTTCAAATATTACACTGTTTCAAAATAATTTCAGGGGTTGACATTCAATTTTCCACCTTATAGCTTTACATTGAAGTCAATGTGAGGGGGTGAACAAGTGACTAAAAAAGATCTAATAGCGCACGTTGCCGATAATGCTGCAATCACCAAAAAACAGGCAGGCGTAGCAGTGGATGCGGTTCTTGATGGAATCAAGAAAACGCTTCGCAGAGGCGACAAAGTCAGTCTGGTAGGTTTCGGAACGTTCTCCGTAAAGCATCGTAAGAGCAGAACCGGTGTAAAGCCGGGAAGCGGAGAGAGGATGGTCTACCCCGCAAAGAATGTACCTCATTTCAAGGCCGGAAAAGGTCTTAAAGACTCTGTTCTTTAGGAAATCATTCAATGGGAGGCGGATTCACTTCCGTCTCCCGTTTCTCACAGATGAAGTATTATGCCACTTGATCTCTCAGTAGTTATTACATCGTTCAACAGTTCAACGACTCTCGTCGATACTATTCAATCACTGTTGAGATTGAGCAGCGCTGAATCCCCGCGGAAAATGATGGCAGGAGAGAGAGCACCGGAGGATCCTCAAAAGCTCTCTGGTTCCATTTGAGAAGTATGGTTAGATTTTTCAGTGAATATCCCTGTGCCATGATAGGTAAATGCAGTACTGCGCGCAGGAAGGATTGACATTTGAAAAAGAACAGAACCGCTGCCTCATCCCTCCTGCCCCTGGGGGATTTCCTCCTCATTGTGGGAGTTTTCATACTCGGCTACTGGCTCAGGCATTTCGCTCTTTCGGATCTCCTTGAGAGCCTTTTCGGAATCTCGAATGATTTCAGGCTTGGACTCTGGAACTACATAGTCTCAGGTTCCGTGATGGGGTGCATGGAACTGATGATGTTCAGAGCTTTCAGGGTTTACAGACAGGAGTTCGGTATAGCATCGGTGGAAGAACTGTCCTGGATACTAAGGGTATCCTTCATTGCCGTTATAATAACCTTCGCATTCACCTTCGCTTCTCGACAGCTGATGTTCTCAAGATTCGTTCTGATATTCGCCTTCCCGACCACGTCAATTGCGCTTTACGCATGGCATGGTCTGTTCCACAGGTTCTTCAGATGGTTCGCCCATAGAACCGGGAGAGGAATAAAAGTCGCCTTCTACGGATACGGGAGTTATGCAAGGGAACTTGAGGAATACATGCAGAAGAAGGTATCGATCCCCTACGTGACTGCAGGTTTCGTGACTTCCCGCGGTACCGGAAGTGATGATCCGGGAGACATTCTCGTTTTCGAATCGGATTCAGCCATGTTCAACTGGCTGTATGAAAACGATATAGATGAACTGATAATAACTGACCCTGAGCTTTCCAGGGAGGATACCGCAAGGCTGCTTTACAGCTGCGAGCAGGAAAACATCTCCTACAAACTTATCGCCGATGTCTCCGACCTCGTCACACGTACAACAAGGGTTATCCATATGGGCGGAGTCACGATGATAGAATCCGTTCCTCCACCGTTGAGCGGAAGCAGCATTTTACTGAAGAGGATATTTGATCTTCTGATCGCAGTTCCTGCCGCGATAATCCTGATGCCCCTCGGACTGCTGATAGCCATAGGTATAGTGATCAATTCAGGATTCCCCGTTTTTTACATTCAGACAAGGCTTGGCAGGGAGCACAGGGAGTTCAGATTGATAAAATTCAGATCGATGAAGATTGGGGCTCACAGTGAAAAGGATGATCTTCTGCCGGAAAGCAGGCATGAGCTCCTGTCGAAACTGAAAAAGGATCCCCGTGTTACCGGAGTGGGTCGTTTCATCCGGAAGTTCAGCCTGGATGAACTTCCCCAGCTTATTAACGTACTGGCAGGCAGCATGAGCCTTGTTGGTCCGCGTCCTCATGTTCCCGAAGAGGTTAAAAGATACTCCATCAAACACTTCAAGAAACTTGAGGTTCTCCCCGGAATGACAGGTGTTACTCAGGTATCAGGCAGGAATGATCTCAGTTACAGGGAAATGGTTAAGCTGGATCTCTACTACGTAGATAACTGGTCGATATGGATGGACCTTTCCATTCTGGTAGTAACCATACCGGCGATTCTTCTGCGAAAAGGAGCCTATTGAATCCCCTTTTCAGATGTTTCGATAGAGAAGAACCTCTTCTGAAAGGATATATTTGATAAGGATATTCAGTCTGGGCTGGGTATTGCTGCGCATATGTGTTTTCTGGATGGCTGTATATGGATATGGCCATTGTCTCAGCAGGATATTCAGAAAACCTGCACTCCGTGCTCCTGTAATATTTTCAGGCATTGTCTTTCTTATATCGATCTCTCCTTTGCTCAGCCTTCTGAACCTCTTCACCAGGAATGTACTGTCTGTAATCATTGTTATGGGCGCTCTGGCAGGATCCTGCTTCTTCCTGCGTTATCTAAGACAATCCATCAAACGGACAGGATTCCCCGGACTTGGGACTGCCGCTCTTTTTCTGATAACCGGATTTCTTTTACTGAGTAATCTGCTGAGAGCTTCCATTCCGGATACAAATCCTGATGCATTGACCGCTTATGCAGCAACACCTGATCGATGGCTCAACAATGGAGAAATCACATATTTCGAAGATTCGACGTTCTCAGGCTTCCCATGGACAGGTGAGATACTGTCTTCATGGCCCGCATCGTTATCAGCAGGCCTGATGGATCAACTTTCCGTTCTGCAGGTATTTCAGATGACTATGCTGCTTGCTGCCGCCATAACTGCCTGGAGACTGCTGAGTAAAGGTTTGAATGGTTTGCTTTTATGCGTAAGCGCCTGCATGTCGACTTCGATGCTGGTAGAATGGGCGTCTCTACCTAAAATTGAAATGACCGCATTGTTCTTCACCACAGTTGCGTTCGGCATACTGCTGAAGCAGTATTCAGCCGAAGATAGAATATTTACTTTCATTCCCTTCCTGGCGATGGGGCTTGCGCTGGCAACCAAAGTATCGGCATACATACTTCTGCCTTCCTTTCTGCTCCTTGTTCTATTCGTACCGGTGTACAGGAAACTGTCAGTTATTCTTCCCGCGATACTCCTGATGCTGATACCGCCAGCTGTTTTCGCGGTTAATACATACGTTCATACCGGAGCTCCATTCTATCCGAATAAGCTGCCGTTCTTTTCTCCTGATCAGGAACATGTGCTTTTCGAGGTTCCGGAGATAACAATCCATGCAAGAGCCAATGTTGCATCAAATGACCTTCTGGTGGAAACCGAACCGGACCGGTTCTTTACAAATCTCGGCAGACTGATCGAATCATGGGGATTACCTGCATACATATTCCTGTTCGGCACTATTGCTGCACTGATCTCAAGGAAACAGTTCAGGGTTTTTGTACCACTCGGCTGCATGCTGATATACGCTGTGATTTCCTCCATTGCATTCGATCCGATCAAATGGGGTGCCAAATATGCATACCTCATGTCGCCTGTCCTTGCTGCTGCAGGTGTAGCCTGGAGTAAAGGATCGTTCCTCAATAGATACGTATTTTACGGATACCTTATCGTTCTACTGATCGTTTCTTCGGTTCATACCAGGATGAAATCGGTGTTCTCGTATCCATTTTTCTCCGAATCGATCGGTTTTAATTCCATAGATGGAGTTGAGGTGAAGCCTCTTCATGAATGGTGCAACAACAACCTGCCGGATGGTACAAGGTTACTTTCGTTATGGAAACGTGAGATATACTTCTCTGATCATGAAATAATAGTAATAGAAAAGCACCCTCTCGGACTCAGACTGTTTCTGGCCCCTTCACTGGGAGAAGAGATGGCTCTTCTGGATCGGATGAATATTGACTTCGTTTATTTCAAGTCAGACGACCCCATGCCGGGTAAGCTTGAAAGATGTATACATTTTCTTTATTCAGGAAGATTGGATTTTGTAACTGAGATCGACGGCTATTCCCTGTACCGGATCATCTATAAACAGGAGAGATTCCACGATCCGCTAATCCAGCAGACTTGAATAAACCCGCATTGTTTCTTCAGCACACTTTTTCCATGAAAAGCACTCGGCTCTCTTTAAACCGGCCGCTGAAAGATCTTCTCTGATGTCAGGATCGAGTGCCAGTTTTTCCATTGCGCTGGAAATACTTTCAGTACTTGATGGATCTACATACAGCGCGGCATTATGAGCTACTTCAGGAAGGCATGATGCATTTGAGACGATCACAGGACAACCGCATTGCATCGCCTCCAGAACAGGAAGCCCGAAGCCCTCTTCCATTGAGGGAAACATCAGGGCTGTTGACCTGGAGTATAACCTTACAAGTTCCTGTTCGGAGACTCCGTTCGATACAACGATGTTTGACAGTTCGATCAGATCCCTGCAATTGTTCTTGAAATTGTTTATATGCCTGGCTACTCCTGTCAGCACTAGAATGAACCCGTGCTTCCGCTTAACCGTTTCCGGCAAGCGGTTATAGGACTCGAGCAGTCTTTCAAGATTATTTCGGGGATAAGCGCTTCCAACATAGAAGAAGTAATCGCTAGCTTCAAGCGGCAGTTCTTTCAGTGTCTCGGGAGGATCACTGCATCTTCTGAATCCACTGCCGGCGGCATGTGGAACAACATGCAGCCTTTTACCGGTTGCCCGGTAGAGAGATTCCACCTGACGCGCAATGTAATCTGTCGGCACAATAACAGCACCAGCTTTTCCAAGCATGAAAGGAGCATTGCTCCTGAACTCCTTTCCTGCCTCTTCTCCATCGTATTCGTCGAGTACCAGCGGAAACAGATCCTGAACAGTGAGAACAAGATTATCAACATCCACTTTCTCTGCGAATGGTCTGGTTAAATGAAGAATATCCAATCTGCGCGCATGATACCGCAGAATTGCCGACCTGATCGATGAGATCATCGGTTTAAGACTGCTGCCAAGTGCGATCGGGTTGGGAAGAACTGGTTTGATTTCCAGGTTCGGATAAATGCCGAAAGTACTTTCAAGATTTTTCTTTTTTGACCTGCTGAATGTAGAGAAGAGAACAAAATGGTCTTCGGGGAATTCTTGAAGCAGATTGATTATCAACGCTTTAGAGTACGTATTTATACCACTGTGCCCGGACAGACCCGAAACATCGAAACCGATCCTCAAACCGGCCCCACCTTACTTATCATCAGTTCTCTGACTGCGTCCGCAACTGTATCGGGATCAACTGAATTAAGCGACTTATCGTCCGAAGCTATTTGTATCCTGCTGCCGACATCCCACGGATACCATTTGGGAAGAGACGGGTTAAAGGGAAGGTACATGCCAACTACGGGAATTCCATAGGAAGCAGCCAGATGGATCACCGATGTATCAGGGCTTACCAGCATTGAAACACTCCGGATAAGAGCCGCGAGGTGAAGAATATCTGGTGTTACAGGTGAAACCAGTACGCCCGGTTCGCTGCTGTATATTGCCTCAGCCTCGATCAGATCCCGAGGCGCATAGAGTATCAGAGGTCTCATTCCCAGATCGATAATACGGCTGCATACTCGAGCGTATCTTGACACCCCCCATACGCGATTCTCTCCTCCGGCGGATATGTTGACCGCTACGCAATTCCCCGGAGCAGTGCCCGAACGGTTCCAGAAGTCCTCTGCAAAACCGGTTTCCTCTCCGGACAGGGTTACTTCCCGGTTCATCGAAACGGTTTCAATCCGTTTCCCAAGACCGGACAGCAGGCCGGCAAAGGCTTCCATGATATGGCCATCCTGAGAAGCCTTCACCCTTACATTGAAAGGCAGTTTGTTATTACGGTCGATATGCAGCCTGTACCTTGCGCCCGAAGAGAGCGCGTATATGAATGAAGTAGTGGAATCGTGCATATGCATATCGACCGCCGCGTCCGGTTTGAAGCTGCGGGCTGCAAGAAGGGATGAGACGAACCCTGCGGGATTCTTGCTGTAATCAATCACTTCCAGCCCTGTTTCGTACTTGAGGATGATCCTGTTGGAATGGGACGCTACGATACCCACTCTGGCACCCGGGTAGAGCTCCCCGAGCCTGCGAATCAGGGGCAGGGTCATTATCATGTCCCCGATTCTGTCCTGCCTCATAATGAGTATCCCTCTGAGGGATTCATCAGCAGGTACGGATGATAACACGTTACCTTCTGATACTCCTGGAGCTATTGCCTTATACAGGATCCTTCTTCCCAGTACTTCCAGTTTTTTTAAAATGCCGGACATTATGTGAGATCAAGCGAAACTGTACGCTTGATCAATCTGTC
>JAUWSL010000056.1 GCA_030610085.1 Candidatus Aegiribacteria sp. | reverse complement strand
CTTGATCCTTCGAACTTCTCCATTGAGAAGGCTTTGACAATTCTGATACCGAATAATGTCTCCTGGAGTATAGCTGAGAAATCCGACAGTCTTTCCTGTGAGTAATGAGTCTTTTTTCTGAGTCTTCTGCTCAGGATAAGTATGAAGATCATTGCCGGAGGGAAAACAAGAAGTGTGATAAGCGCAAGGCGCCACGAAGCCAGTAGCGCGACCGCAAGGTAAACCAGAAGAAGAACGAACTGTCTTGGAACACTCATCATCATCTCGGTCATAGCCCAGTTCATGTTCCCCACGTCGGATGTGAACCTCGCCATTACATCACCCGACCTGATGGATGTGTAAAAGCCCATATCCAGTTCGAGCAGATGGTTGTAGAGACTGCCCCTTATATCGGTCACAACACCCTGCTCCGCCCTTGAAAGGAAAAATACCTGCATGAAGCCGAAAATGTTCTTCAGCAGCACCAGAAATACCAGCCCGGCAACTATGACTGTCAGAACCTGCTGAGGGTGAGATTCTCTGAAACTGTCCCTTATTCCCGCGATAACATCACCACCTGATGAGATAACCCCCCCGGGATTGAACGAGATCAGTTCCGAACCCATCCTGCTTAGATCCTCGCCTGTATTATTCCTCAGGGTCGGCAGAAAATCACCTCTGCCCTCTTCTGAACCATTCCCGCCAAGAACATCATCGAACAGAGGGATGATCATACCCAGTGAAGCTCCGCTGAAAAGAGCGAAGAGTATCATGCAGAGCATGGCACCTATCATCCATTTCCAGTAAGGCCGGGTATAGGATAGAATTCTGAACAAAGTACTTTTCTTTTTCATGGTAGACACTATCTTCACCATAAATCATGTTCAGGTCAAGTAATGGGGGCTGGAACAAGATAGGTGTTAATGGGTATATTACCTGTGAAGATACTGATGCCGACACCAGAAAGGTATATTTTGACTGGAAGAATCATAACATCCAGGCGCACGGAAAAAGATGCCAGAACCGATTCCGAACTTATGATCGACCTCTGCAAGGGTGATGAAGAAGCTTTCTCAGAGGTTATCAGAAGATTTCAGGCACCTATCTACTCCATGCTGATAAGGATGCTCGGAAACGAGGAAGATGCCCAGGAAATGCTCCAGCTTACCTTCTGCAGGGTTTACAGGTACCGTGACAAATTCGATCCCCAGAGAAAACTGGTAAACTGGATATTCACGATCGCCAGCAATCTGGCAAAGAAGGAATGGCGCAGAAGGTCAAGATGGATAAATGTCCCTCTCGAGCATGCCAACCTTACAAGCTCAAGTAAAACGGCACCGCATTACAACGCCGGAAGAGTCGAACTCACGGCATCGATAGAGGAAGCAGTTGGTATGCTGCCTCCCCATTACCGGGAACCGTTCATTTTGAGAGAACAGGAACAGATGTCGTACGAGGACATTGCAGATGTCCTCAATATCCGCCTTGGTACTGTAAAATCAAGGATAAACCGCGCCAGGGCCAGGCTGAGAGAGCTGCTGGATGAAGTTTGGGAAGAGTGGAAATGAACTGTTCGAATGCATTGAAAATAATAAGTCTTGTTATCGATGGAGAAGCTTCTGAATATCAGAAAACACTCCTTGACTTCCATCTTTTAGGGTGCAGTTCCTGCAGAAAAGCTATAGGCATATCCAGGGATATCTCAGCGATAGCCCGGAATCTGCCCGCTCCGACCCCACCTGTGGACCTTGAAAATAATATCAGGGAAATGCTTCACGCCAGCGCGGATGTAAGGCATGCCCGGCATAGGTTCCACAGCGCGTTCCTTGCGGTTCCGGCTGTGGCTGCTCTTCTTATCCTGACCTTTTCGATACTCCCGCCTTCCGTCGATCAGGAATCAGTTATCACCGAGCCCGTGAGCATCGGAATGGCTGTATACGAATCGAAAAGCAGCGATGATCGGCTTACATCAAAATCAGGCATCAGGACAGCTCCTCTCTCTGACCATTCCAGGCAGGCGAGCCTGATATCCTTTTAGACGCTAATGATTCAGTTTCTTATAACAGCTGCAGTACTTGCAACCTCGGTCTCTCCGATGGATCAGGTACATACCGTAAGAATTGAGGTCTCTCCCGCTGCGATAGAACTGTCCACAGCGGTTGCAATCTCACCCAACCATGCAGTTGCACTCTGCATTTTTTCACCTGAGAATTCCGTTTCGCTGGAAACCGCTTCAGGTTTACTGTATCCGGATTCATTCATCGTGTCACCGGACCTGGGTATGGTGATAATGATCTTTGAGGACGATGTCTTTGAAAATTATCAGATTCCCTCCAATGTAATACCGGAAATAGAAGAAAAGCTTACGATCATCGGTCATGGACTTGGCGGTGTGATAGCCGTAGAGGGCAGGGCGAAGGAACAGTATCCCGACGGGTCATTCCTTATCACTTCCGATCTCAGAGAAGGCCTGATGGGTGCGGCGGTCTTCAACGATAACAACGAGTACATCGGGATCATCACCGGAATAATAAGGCCGGACATTCAGTTCCAGGACACCGTTGACAGAGATTTCCTTGTTCTATATCCCAGTCAGATATGGTACATGTGGTCAAAACTTGTTGTTCTATCCAGGGAATACACCGAATATTCCTTCGGTGTGACCGCTCTTTCAAGTATTTCACTTACATGTACCAGACCTTCTGGAATACATATTGTCTCAGTCTCCATTGGAAGCATTGCATGGAAATCGGGTTTGAGGCCAGGTGATCTGATAACCCACCTGAACGGCACTCCGGTTTACCATCCAGAAACTCTTCGAGGTCTTCTGATCCTCTCAGATGATTCTCTTCGTGCAAGAGTACTCAGAAATACATTCGAGAGAGACATCTCGATCCCTCCATTCGAACCGAATTAGACAGAATCTGTCTCTTTTCCGATTATCAGCCTGTAACCTGTATTCTTACTTCGCGCGTGCGGGGACGATTATCGTGATCCACCACAGCTATCTGCTGCCATGTTCCGGTCAGCACTTTGCCATCCACTACAGGAAGAGTGATCCCCGGCCCCATAAGGGTAGCTCTCATATGTGAGAATCCATTGTCATCACCCCATGTTTCCGAATGACGTGATTTGATATTCTTCGGGATCATCTTTTCAAGCAGTTCCTTCATATCCTCAACCAGCGCCGGTTCGTACTCGATTGTCGTAACGGAAGCCGTTGACCCTATAACAGTCACAGCTACAAGGCCATCCGTTATATCCGAAGCTAATACTATTGACTGAACCTCACATGAAATGTTGATAATATCGGAAAACCCGACTGTCGATACTGTTATTGTCCTTCCGTAAGCCATCTTTGTACTTCCTTTCATTCATCCTGTGAATTGCGGTCTTATGCGCAGCGGTCTCTCTGTTCATATTACCCCTTATGATATTCATGATCGAAGCCGGTTACAATGCTGTCTTGACTTATTAATCACTAAGTGAACATTTCTGAATGATAAGTACGGAGGAGGAATTATGAGCTTGACTGTCCTGCTTGGCGGAACATGGGACGATAAGTCTGCAGCTTACCTCGAGGAGCTTCTTCTTCCTGATGTCACACTTATCAGGGAATCATCCGAGGGAGATTTCAATATCCTGGTCTGCGGAAGACCTGATAAAAGAATTATTGATGCCTCGTCTCAGCTGAAGCATCTGATAATACCATGGGCCGGGCTGCCTGCCTCAACCGCAGAACTTATGGCAGGTTACAGCAGCATTTCGGTTCACAATATCCATCATAACGCCGTTTCAGCAGCAGAACTTGCTTTGTCGCTGATGTTTGCGGCTGCCCGTCTCATTGTACCGGCTGACAGACATCTCAGAGACGGTGACTGGTCCTTGAGATACCTCCAGGAGCGCTCTGTCCTTATCTCAGGCAGCAGGATACTCATCCTCGGGTACGGTCATATAGGCAGCAGGGTCGGAACAGTGTGCAAGTCACTGGGAGCTGAGGTATCCGGAATCAGGCGAAGCGTCACCGAAACCGTCGAGTTTGATGGAGTTATCCTTCATCCGCCCCGATCACTGCATGATATCCTCAGAAAAACAGATGTTCTTGTTGTCACCCTGCCCCTTACTTCCGAAACGGAAGGCATTATCGGTGAAAGTGAACTCGATATTCTCCATTGCCGCTCTATAGTAGTGAATGTCGGCAGAGGCAGACTTATCGATGAGAGATCACTGTACGAACACCTTCGTGACGGCTCAATCGGCGCTGCCGGAATAGATGTATGGTATAACTATCCATCATCGGATGATAGCAGGACAGCTACCTATCCTTCCAGTTTTCCATTCGGTGAGCTGGAAAATGTCGTCATGACGCCGCATATGGGGGGCGCATTCGGAACGGACAGGATAGAGCAGCTGAGAATGCAGCATCTCGCGTTATCCATAAACAGGGCTGCAGAAGGCGCGGAGATCCCATGCAGGATCGATCTTAGCATGGGTTACTGAAATTATCCTGTGCTCAGACGGGCTCCGGCTGTTTGAAGTATACTGTCATGGCTGCTCCGGTTATGCAAAGCACTATTCCAGCAACCTGAAGGGGGCTGAGCTTTTCCTTCAGTACCAGAACACCCAGAATGACTCCAAGCACAGGAGCAAGGCAGAAGGCTATGGTCATCACGGATGATATATGCCCGTGCTTCAGACCGGTATACAGAAAGAGAATCCCGAGACCCCCCGCCAGTACGCCTCCTCCAGCCGCGATCAGGATAACCGGTTTCGCCCCTGCGCTTTTCAGTTCGCTCCAGTAGGGATAGGAAAGGAAAGCAAGAAGTGCAAGACTGAAAAACGTTCTGATGGCAGTTCCCATAACCGGTGTCAGATTTCCAAGCCTGATGCCTGTTTTTTCCATTAACGAACCGACGGCCCAGCAAACAGCTGTAAGCACTGCATAGAATTCAGCCTGCAATTCAAATTCCTTTCTAAAGAGCTCTACTCTTTCCCGTTATAGCAGTAAGTACACAGTTTATCGGCATCGAGCCCGATCGCTTCGATGAGATCATCCAGCCTCTGGTAGGAAAGAGATGTAAGTCCCAGTCTCTTTCTTATACTTTCGATCATCTCCGCGAATTCGGATGAATCGGGATCGAGATATGCAGGCGGGACAACCTCTCCGGTTCCCTCAATCTCCTTTATAGCCCTTCTGCCGGCAAGGTCCAGAACTGAACGGGATCTGGAAAAATTGAGATACTTGCAGCCGAAAACAAGAGGTGGACAGGCAGGTCTCATGTGTATTTCTGACGCTCCCGCATCGAATATTCTCTTGACGGTGTCCTGAAGCTGTGTACCCCTTACTATTGAATCCTCACAGAAGAGAAGCCGCTTGCCCTGAATTAGCTCCTGTATAGGAATAAGTTTCATTCTGGCAACGAGATCCCTCATCTCCTGTTTCTGGGGCATGAAACTCCTCGGCCAGGTCGGCGTATACTTCACAAAGGGTCTGCGGTAGGCTATCCCCGAGTAATTCGCATATCCGACTGCATGCCCCGTACCCGAATCGGGAATTCCGGCGACCATATCAACCTCGACCGTGTCACGCCTGGCAAGACATTCTCCGCAGCGATTCCTCACATCTTCAACATTTATCCCTTCGTATTGCGATGCGGGAAAACCGTAGTAAACCCAGAGAAATGCACAGATGCGCATCTTCTCACCCGGATCCTTCTTGCGTTCGAATCCCTCCGGCGTAACCAGCACTATCTCTCCGGGGCCCAGTTCTTCTACGAATTCGTACTCAAGGTTTGGGAATGCACAGGTTTCAAACGTTATAGCCATACCATCACTCTTTTTTCCGATGGATACGGGTGTCCGCCCCAGCCTGTCTCTTGATGCGTAGATCCCTTCATCCGTAAGAAGCAGAACTGAACAGGAGCCTTCGATTGATTCCTGTGCTCTTGAGAGACCCGCAGTGAATGAATCCTCCCGGTTTATCAGCATGGCGACAACTTCTGTTGGATTTACCTCAGCGCCTGTCATTTCGGTGAAGTGCCCCGATCTCTCACTGAATACTCTTTCCACCAGAGCGCTCATGTTATTGATCACACCGACTGTAACTATGGCATATTTACCGAGGTGCGAGCCTATTATCAGCGGCTGGTCTTCGTAATCGCTGATAACCCCTATTCCCATGGATCCCTCCATGCTGATTAAATCATCCTCGAATTTGGATCTGAACTGTGCGTTTGTGATGTCATGGATTACCCTGTGAATTCCATCTGCGTTCTTCACTGCCATACCACCCCGCATGGTACCGAGATGAGAGTGGTAATCGGTTCCATAAAACAGGTCAGAGGTACAGCTTTTTTTTGATATAACGCCGAAGAATCCACCCATGAAAAACCCCGCAATCCTGTTTTATGAAAATATCAGTTATTCAGGCCGACTGCCCTAACCCATCAAGTATACACCCAGCGTATAGCGACGGCTACCTGCTCAATACGATGAATTGAACCGATACTGAACCGGAATCGTAAACTCCTGTCGCAGTATAGAATCCACCAGGTACGATACTGCCGTTATTGTCTCTGCAATCCCACACGATCGCTTCGACGGAATTGATATCTGAATCACTGAAGCTTGCCACCTGTCTTCCTGAGATGTCGTAAATGGCGAGATCATGAAGTGATATCATATCCGAAGAATGGAACAGATCGATGGTTACTTGTTCATATGCAGGATTCGGGAAAACACTCATGGCAATCGTACCTGAAGGCTCCACCGTTGTGCCGATGCTGACAGAATAAAGGTATGCGAAAGCTGACATAAGATTCGGTCGTGAGCCGATGATGCCGGCTGGAGGAAATAACTGAGGTGTACCGGTATTCAAAAGGGCTGTTCTCAGCATCAGTGGTGTAAGTGTGTTAGCCGGATTTCCATTGGCCACCCAGTAACCCACACAATCAACGGCTGCCCCGGCAACTATCGGTGAAGCGCTGGATGTTCCGGAGAACCCTATAGCGTAGTAGTAATTAACGCCGCCGGCACTGTACAGAGTACCGTAACCCGTTGTCACTACGTCCTCTCCCCATCCCTGGGAAGTGAATCTTGAACCGTAGTTCGAGTAATAGAGTCTCTGGAGATCACCACCCGGCCAGGTTCCTCCGGGATATGCACCGCCACCGCCGACAATAATCGCCCCGCTGTCACCGAACCATGACATAAGGTCCATATCAACTCCACCGGCGCCGAAAACCGCATTCCCCCCGGCTTCCACGACATGTATTCCGTTTGAGACGGCATTCTGGATTGCGGCGTATACAGCATTGTACTGCTGCGCAGCTGGAGAGTAACTGCCCCACCACTCGATAGGCACATAATTACTTGATCCGGGAACGTACTCCCACTGCTGCTCAAGCAGTATTACATCTCCGGCGGACAGATTAGATATGGCCACTGTTATCGCGCCGCTGACGTTCCAGAACGCTGTAGGATTTCCGTAGAACGTACCGCAGGTTTTAAGGTTTGCCCCATAGCAGATCCCTGTTGTACCCCAGCCGTTATAGTCCGAAACCAGCTCACCGATAACAGCTGTCCCGTGATTATTATCGCTGAAAGGATCCTGCACGTAACTGTTTATCTGCGAGCCTGGCGCTTGTGTTAAGTCATTGTGATTGTAGTTCCAGCTGTATTCAAGGTCGCAGACGGTTACTCCGAGACCGTCGCCTCCGGGTTGTGACCAGGCGTAGTACGCATCTATCCCGGTAGGGGTGCCCGCCGCCGGGTTCAGATACCCCTGCATCCCCTGGTAATCCGGTGGCTGTGAAGGATTCTGTGGAAGCGGCACAGGCATGGCGCGGATTATCCCGGGAAGTTCCTGCAGAATTTCCGCGAGTTCCCATACATCTATATCACCCCGATATCGGAGCGTGTAAATATCGTTGAGATTGTATATATCAGAGCCGGTGAGTCTTTCACCCGTTGACTCCATTTCATCAACTGCTTCCTCTGAAACCGTTGATATCCTCTCCCAGTGATAACTTTCCGTAAGCTCAAGCACTTCTTCGAGACCATCGAGAACACCGCTTTGCTGAATGTCTGCAAGTATTCCGCTGCGGAGCCTGACACCCTCCACGAACATTACCTCGATAAGGTCATCTTCACATGTATATTTTCCCTCCGCATCCCCGGCAGAAATGAACGGGATTAGAAATGCAAACAGGAAAACGCTGATATAATACTTCATTTTCAGCCTCCTCCTTTAAACTACATCGTATACTGCAACAGCTACATATACAGAGATAATAACATTCCGTGCTGATGTCTATGTCTGTTCTGTCATTTGGTGTGGGGAAGGAAAAAACTATGAAAAGGGGAGGCAGAAACCTCCCCAGGGCAGTCGAAAGCTGAACCTCTATTCAGAAGGGAGAGGAAGGCCTTCTCTGAATGTGGTAATGGACGAACGTACTTCTTCAATATCCGCAGTGATCGCACCACTTATCTCAAGTATTTCGCTTCTTGCTACCACAAGCTCACTCCTCAAAGCATCAAGCTCCTCCTGAAGCCCTAAAATATCGGGGTCTGTTTCCCTGATTTCTTCAAGCTTAGCTGAAACTTCTCCAAGAGCTGAGAGTTCCGGTATCAGCCATGCAAGCGAATCCGTTACCGCAATAAGCTCATCGAGCTGAACCTGTATACCGTCAAGAATTTCAAGCCCCGGGATTTCTATATCCGGAAGATCAGCTTCGGGTACTTCAGGAGCATCGGGTAGCCCCCCGAATGCGAAAGCACCTGAAACAAGAACTATCAGAATTATGGCTGATTTTATCATTTTTCCCTCCTGTGTTCTGAAAAGTGTCTCTTACTCTAGTTTATGTGAAGTGTGAATGTAAAGCCTCGATGCAGGGAGTAGAACTAAAAAAAGGGCAGCTCAGTGAGCTGCCCTCCATAAAACAGATGTATTCTGTTTAATGCTTGTCGTGAGCGAAATCTACTCTGAGATTACGTCCATCAAGCTCGGTATCGTTCAAGGCTTCCGCTGCAGCGGTAGCTTCAGCTTCTGAGTCAAATGTAACGAAACCAAATCCGCGGGACCTTCCGGAATCGCGCTCTTTGATTACCTTTGCCTCCGTAACGCTTCCGTACGGTGAGAAAGTTTCCATAAGTTCCTTGTCCGTGGTTCCCCACGAAAGACCGCCGACAAACAGTTTGTTATTCAAGGATAACTCCATTTCTGAGGGTTCAAACCCTCCTGACCGGACATTTGTCCGGTGCTTCGGATAATCCGAAGCAATATACCGGTATTACCACCGGCTGCTGGGACCCTAATGGTCACCAATTGGATGTCAGAATGTCCTGATAATAGGGGGAACACAATTCTCAGAAATGAGTTGAATGGAACCTGACCAATTCTCAAAGACACTGAATCACTGCAGTAATATAGATTTACGCTTGTTTATGTCAAGTATTCCGCCACTTGTCATTTTAACTACTTGATCCAGGATCAGCAAAATAGGCTGCTCGGAGAATATCGGATTGTCATTCAGTACTGTTTTTTTACATAATCCCAATGATTCCTGCTGATAACAAGGAGTGCATTATGAATAGAACTGAGAAAGGATATGTGCAGAGCGCCGAATTCTACGATTACATCCCATTGTACTCGGACAGAAAAGATGTTGAATTCTATCTTGATCTTGCCCGGAAAACAGACGGATCCATACTTGAACTGGGATGCGGCACAGGCAGAGTCCTGATTCCGCTTGCCAGGGCTGGATACAGAATAACAGGGATAGACAGTTCGAAGAGGATGCTTGAGGTCTGCAGAGACAAACTCAAAGAAGAGGCATCAGATACAGGGGAAAGAGTAACAGTCATTCAGGGGGATATGAGGGATTTCGATCTGAAAAGGTGTTTCGACCTGATAATCGTTCCATTCAGGGCATTCCAGCATCTGGAAACGGTGGAAGAGCAATTGCGATGTCTCGAGATCGTACGCAGGCATATGTCCGAAGGGGGCCTTTTCGTTCTGGATCTTTTCAATCCCTCCATGAAGTACATCCTCGACGAAACAAGAAAGAACTGGTTCGGTGATGAGTCACCATTTACTCTTCCCGACGGCAGAACAGTCACCAGGAGATTCAGGAATCCATCCGTTGATTTAAGCAAACAGATAATTGACTTAGAGATCATCTATCATTCCCTGTATCCTGATGGCAGAACAGAAAAAATCGTAGATTCATTCAAAATGAGGTATCTTTTCAGGTACGAGGCGGAGCATCTTCTTGAAAGAGCCGGATTCAGAGTCCTTGAAGTTCTTGGTGATTTCGATGGCAGTCCGTTCGGTACGAAATGGCCCGGTGAACTGATTCTTATAGCACATTGAAACAGGATATTAGTTGCAGACGCACTTAACATGAAAGCGGTTGTCGATGAAAAATACTGAATACTCCGAGTTCCTGCGTTCAAGGAATATGGATGACAATGCCATAAATACAGCCCTTGAGCATGTTACCGATTTCGAGGAGTACTTAACGCGGGATGACAGAGATATCGATTCCGTTCAGGTGCAGTCCGTCAAACGGTATTTTACCGCGATAATAGCAGAGGGCAAGAACAGCATGCAGCGGTTAGTGGACCTTGCAAGATACTTTTACATCACGGATCAGAAGGAAGTGTACATCTATATCATATCCACGATAAGCGGAAGGGAAGTACTCGAATCCATATCCGAGAAACTCGCTTTGAAGGTGGATACTGATTGCAGAGACGATGTATTTGAGGATCTTGAGGCTCCCCCCCTTGGTTCACCTCCGGATGCGTATCCGGGAAAGACATGTCTGCTTGCGGAAAGGCTTATGAAACTTGGTTCGGAGACCTGCCATGACATACTGGCTGACAATCACCATGGAATACCTCATGAAAGTTTCACGAATCAGATTAAATGGTTTGAGGAATCCGATTCCATCGATGATTTTCTCCGGAGGCTCCATAAGGAAAGGATAAGTGTTCTTCAGCACCACCTTGACGAGGGAAAGGTCTGGTTCGAACAGGAAATAACTGCCGAGATCATTGAGCTGGTCAAAGGGAATCAGGAAATCCTCTCTGCAGTCAGGGATGGAGAGTACCTTTACATAACAAAGATCCCGTACTCCCCGAAGAACTGGATGAACGAAACGGACAGCGTCATGAAAAGGTATTACGCCTGCCACTGCCCCCTTGCCAGGGAAGCCATAATCATGAACGGTACTGACATACCGATTGACTGGTGTTACTGCAGTGGTGGCTTCGCAAAGTACATGTTCGATGTTCTGTTCGGTGAGCCAACCGAAGTGGAAGTGCTTCAGAGCGTTCTGGCTGGAGATACGATATGCAGGTTCAGGGTCAAGTTACCTGAAAAGATAATACCGGATATCTCACCTTCTTGTTGACATATTACAGCTTCTCTGTAATTATTCTGGTTCTCACGTTAAAATATTTCCCGCAATAGAAAAAGCAATATGAAAATTTTAAAGACCGTTACTCTCGTCTTCTCTCTTATTCTCCTCTTTGCCTGTGGTGAGAGCACGGGTCCTTCCGGACCGGATATCACTCCCTCCACCCTTTCGGTAAGCTTTACGGGCACTACTGGAAGAACTGAGGTAAACACCTCTGTGGAACCTGTTGCAGCAGCTCACTCATCTTCTGTGCGCAATTCAAGCGACTCTAAAAGCAGCTGTATGGTAACGGCTGCCTGGTCTATCTGTTCCGACCAGGGATTCAACAGTTATGTTCTTTACAGATCAGAATCTCCCGGCATTTCCTCCGACCCTTCCTCTGCTGCGATCCTTGGTGAATTCACTT
>JAUWSL010000051.1 GCA_030610085.1 Candidatus Aegiribacteria sp. | reverse complement strand
TGGGAACCATGGGCAACTGGATATCAGAGCTCCATGCAGTACCTCTACCCGAATACCGAGCTTGTGAGCGAGGTGTCCGCAACCAACGGCACCGATTATCTTGAGAACAGGCTGCCCGGCAACTACGTCTGGATAAGCCCGTTCGTTCACTCAAACCCGGGCGGCCACTACTGGGAACCGGGGCCAACAACAGAATGGGATGAGCTGGTTCCCGCGTTGCCACAGGCACATTTCTATAACCTGTTCGCCTGCTCGAATTCCCGCTTCACAACCGTGCACTGCATGGGAGCTGTATACGCATTATGCACCTCGACCGGCCTTGCTTCGGTAGGCAGCACGAAAAGCGGCGCCATGCTGAATTTTACATATTTTTACAACCCGCTTGGTCTCGGCGGCTCATTAGGGGAAGCCTACAGAGACTGGTGGGATCGCATCGCAGAGGGCGGCCTTTCATCAGGTGAGCTGTCATGGCATCTTGGAATGGTAGTACTGGGGGACCCCACACTTATACCCGCAATGCATATGCTTGGGATTGAGGATGAGGGCGCTGATACCTTCCTGCCGGGGATTACGTTCGCTCAGAATCCCTGCTGCGGGTCACTGTCCGTTTCTTATCCCGCGGAAAACGGTACTGTGGAGCTTTACGATACATCGGGCAGGCTTGTTGCCACAGGCAACCTTGAGGATTCGGCCTGCACCATTGCGGTGGAATCACTTAGCTCAGGTTGTTACATCACCCGCGTTAATACGGATAGCGGCACGGCATCCGCCTCTGTGATCATTCTTAAATAGTTCAGTGTCTATTCAGGGGACATGCGCTTTTTGCACATGTCCCCTTTTATCGGATTAAAGTTCAGCCCAGCTGCCGATATCCTCAGGTAATTTTTCCAGGATATCTTCGTTTATGACAAGACTGAATTTTTCCTCAAGCTCCCGGAAAAGCTCTACTGTGGCCTGCTCCTCGAGTCTGTTCGTGGTCATCATACGAAGCTCGTACTCAACCTCGTCAAATGTAGCATTCCGCAGAGGGATCACTTCGATCAGCCTGAAGATGGCCGTCCAGCTTCCAGCGGTTAGTTCCAGAGGCCCCAGCCAGCTGGTGGTATCTGCAGGATCTATCAGGAAAACCTCATTACCGTGAACCCCGGGAACCTCATTGAGTGTAAGCGGCCTGGTTATATGGGGCCGCGCTGAATCAGCTGCAAGGGATGGGAACCCCTGCATTCCGAGAATGAATTCATCACGTTCGTCCGGTGATAAGCTGGAATATATGCTCAAAGAATCGTGAGGTATTACAGCAGCCTGCAGAACCCTCTTTTCCGGAATAGTAAAGGGTTCTTCGAGGTTCTCAAACAGATCTTCCATGTCTGCCCTGGTAACCGTTACCGTTGACCGGATCCTATCGACATAGAATTCTTCAGATGCCAGATCCATAAGGTATTTCTCCGACTCGGTTCGAAGCGAATCGATGATTCGAGGAGATTCACTCTCAAGAACAGTACGCCCGTATAAATTGTAATTCATGAATTCAATGAAGAGATCAAGCCAGTCCTGATCGCCGTGATAAACAGCAGAACGGCTTTCGTAGAACAAGATCCCGTTGTTCAGTTCTTCGACAGTGATACTGCCCAGATCCGATGATATTAAAACCATCTCCCCATCCGGGAATTCAGTCTCACCTGCGTAGTAGAGCATCAATTGCTCAAGGGTTGTTGAATCCACACTCAGGTTATGATCTGCATAGAGGGATTGTTTAACATTCTCCTCCATCTCGTTGAATCTGGCAGTAGCTATTGCCGATGCGGCATTCGATCGGACGGAAGCCGTATCAGCAAGAGCCCCAGCGATCAGCGTAGAATCCATAACTATGATCGAATCAAGCCTTACCTCAACTCCACTCTCAGCGATTCCGACTTCCCCGGGGCTGAGGGTATCAAGTACATTCAATATGTCGGTGTCGATGAACGAAAGCTGGAGAGGTCCAAACCTTCCTTCATCATGCATACCTGGATTTACAGTGTAGATGCAGTATTCGCCCAGATAGTACAAGAAATAATCTATATCGTCGTCCCCGACGATTTCCAGTTCTTTCTCGAAAAGGAATTTCCTTGCTGCCTCGCCAATTCTCTCTGCAAGCCATGCATCCCTGTATACGGGCAGAAGACCGTCAGTTGTGTATCCCGCTTCCTCCAGCTCGTGCTGAAGGAGGATTTTCTGGCCGTAAGTAACAATGTACTCACCGATGGTGTTATCCTTCAAGGTGAAAAGCTCTCTCTGTCTTTCACTTAAACGTATCCAGGTTTCGCCCACTTCACCAACTGAGACTGTGTCTTCCTCGACAGCGATCAGCCATGTTGCCCTGTCGACTGAGGCTCCCGAGCATCCACCCATAAGTGAAAGGATAAGCAATGTTATTATCGCTGAAGCTGATGCACTGATTATTTTCAACATATTCATTCTTCCTATCTGATTGTTTGAAACGTGGCGCAGACAGATTGTATCAAAGGATCGTGTTTGGTACATATTCGCCGAATGCTTCCCGGAGAACACCGCATATCTCACCCAGTGTGGCGTAAGAGCGAACGGCTTCCATTATATAAGGCATGACATTCTCAGATGAATCTGCGGCCTTTCCAAGAGATTTCAGACAATCAGCTACCGCATCGTTATCCCGGTTCTCTTTTACATTCCTCAGCTTTACTAACTGAGCTCTCTCAACCGAGGGATCAACCTTCAGCAAACCCTTCGGCGGCTGTTCTTTGATCTCAAAACTGTTGACTCCCACGATTATCCGCTCGGAGTTCTCGATCTCGCGCTGGTAGCTGTACGCTGCATCATGAATCTGACGCTGTGCATATCCCTCTTCCACCGCCTGAACCATTCCACCGAGCGCGTCGATCCTGCTGATATAGTCTCTGGCTTCGGCTTCTATCCTGTCCGTCAGGTCCTCTATGAAATAACTTCCGGCCAGAGGGTCAACGGTGTTCGCTACTCCCGATTCGTTAGCGACGATCTGCTGGGTTCTCAGAGCAATTCGAACAGCACGTTCCGTTGGAAGCGCAAGGGCCTCGTCCCTGCTGTTTGTATGAAGGCTCTGCGTTCATCCAAGAACAGCCGCCAGAGTCTAAATAGCCACTCTGACGATATTGTTATCAGGCTGCTGCGCGGTAAGGGTGGAGCCACCGGTCTGGGTATGGAAACGGAGCATCATGCTCTTTGTCGAAGCAGCGTTGAACCTGTTCTTCATTATATCCGCCCAGAGCCTCCTGGCTGCCCTGAACTTGGCTATTTCCTCCAGAAGGTCATTATGTGCATTGAAGAAGAAGCTGAGCCTGGGTGCGAAATCATCAACTGCAAGCCCTGCTTTTAGCGCTGCCTCCACATATGCTATCCCGTCGGCCAGGGTGAATGCAATCTCCTGCGAAGCGGTGCTTCCCGCCTCCCTGATATGGTAACCCGAGATGCTTATCGTATTCCACTTCGGAACGGTCTGGCTGCAGAAGCTGAAAATATCTGTGATCAGTCTCATAGAATGAGCAGGCGGGAATATGTAAGTTCCTCTGGCTATATACTCCTTGAGTATATCGTTCTGAATTGTACCTGTAAGCCTTTCCGGGGGAATGGACTTCTTTTCAGCCACAGCGATGTACATTGCTAGAAGAATCGCCGCCGGGGCATTGATGGTCATGGAAGTGGATACACTGTCAAGCGGAATACCCTTGAAAAGTATCTCCATATCTGCCAGACTGTCAATTGCCACACCTACTTTTCCCACTTCTCCCGCGCATAGCGGGTTATCGGAATCGTATCCTATCTGTGTCGGCAGATCGAAGGCTACTGAAAGACCTGTCTGACCCTGTTTCAACAGGAAGCGGTATCTCCTGTTGGATTGCTCTGCGCTTCCGAAACCGGCGTACTGGCGCATGGTCCAGAATCGGCTTCGGTACATGGTCGGTTGAACTCCCCTTGAATATGGATATTCACCTGGAAATCCGAGCTTCTCAAGATAATCATCCCCCGGTTTATCCGGGAAATAAACCCTTTCTACGGGATACCCGGAGCCTGTCCTCAGAACTTCCTTCCTTTCGGGGAACTTCTTCAGAACAGGATCGAGGATATTCTTCTCCCATGCTGTTTTATCCTTTTTGAAACTGCCTGCACTCATCAGGGAGCCTTTCCTTCGGGATTGTATACCTTTGCTTTTTCGGAACCCTGAAGAACACGAAGGGCCCCGAGAGCCAGGGCCTCCATCTCCTTTTCACCGGGGTACACAAGCACATCAGCTATGAATTTCACACGTTCGGTTATCCAGCCGATGAAGGTGCTGTCATAAGCAATACCGCCTGTGAATACTATTGCGTCGACATCTCCTTTGAACACTGTGGAAAGAGCCCCGATCTCCTTGGATATCTGGTATGCCATAGCCCTGTAAACCAATTCATACCGGCTGTTTCCTTTTTTAACTTCTTCCTCGACCTTCATCATGTCGTTAGTTCCAAGGTAAGCCACAATCCCGCCAGCTCCTTTGATCATGCGCTTGATCTCAGTGTGAGTACGTTTGCCGCTGAAGCAGAGCTCAACCAGATCACCGACAGGGAGACCTCCGGACCTTTCCGGTGTGAACGGTCCGTCTCCGTTTAGAGCGTTATTAACGTCGATCACTCTGCCTTTACTGTGTGCTCCAACTGAAATACCTCCACCAAGGTGAATCACTATCAGGTTCAGATCGCTGTAACTTCTGCCAAGATCCTTTGCGGCCATTCTTGAAACAGCCTTCTGGTTCAGTGCATGAAGGATGGATCTTCTTGGCAGATCGGGGTGACCGGATAATCTGGCAAGAGGTTCCATCTCATCAACCACTACCGGGTCTACTATAAAAGAAGGACATCCTGCAGTATCCGAAAGCTCACTTGCAATGGGAGCTCCGAGATTCGAAACATGTTCCCCCTGGACCCCTTTATGAAGGTCTTCTATAAGCCTGTCATCTATGGAATAGGTTCCTCCTTCAACGGGATATACAACGCCACCCCGGCCGACTATGGCATCGAAGGACGAAATGTCGAAATCTGCCTCATTGAGTTTACTGAGTATTACTCCTTTTCTTAATTCGTACTGATCGAAGATATGGCCGTAATTTGAAAGTTCGCTCTCCGAATGGGTAAGCTTTGTTGACCAGACTTCCCTTTCGTTCTCGAAAACAGATATCTTTGTCGAGGTGGAACCGGGGTTAATAGCCAGGATTTTGAAGGTATCTGACATTCTACTCCTATCTCAATATGGTTAAATACTTCAACATAATACTAACTCATAGAAGCTGGATTGCCAAGAATATGAAAAAAACCAATTCTGCTATCATCGTAAAGCTGAAGCTCATTCTCAGAAGTATGGACAGGCTCAGAGAAGGCTTCAGGCTGGAGAAGGAGAGCGCCCTCGAGGGTCCGGATACAGGGGAGCTGGAGAAACTCAGGGAGCGTTCAAAAAGCGTTTATCAGATGGAGATCGTAGAATACGCAAGAGATATAAGAAGGCTGAAGCGCAGCATCGATTCGGATCAGGCGGGACTGGAGGAGGCCGAGGATATGGCGGAGCTCTGTGCGAAGGAAGCCGCGGCCATACATGCACATTTTGTATCTTCACCCAACAGGCTGATACGAAGTTACAGAGCAGGGGGGCTGAGTGAAAAGGGAAGGTGATATCTGCCGGGAATGAACGGTGATCAAATATCATATTATCCTGCAATTAGTTACGAATTACAGATAAACAACCTCCGTCCCCTGTTTTTTCAGTATATTACCGCTTCAATACACGAAAGGATTTGAAGGGATTCCCATGAAAAGCATAAGTGATAAAGGGCTGACAGGCCTCATATCAGCGGGCGAGCTGGAGCAGATGGCCGGAAAGAGCGTTACGATCCACGGCATGGTTCAGAGGATCCGCCGTCTTGGCTGGGGAGCGTTCATCATCCTCCGTCGGCATGACGGACTTCTGCAGTGTGTTATGGGAAACGAGGGAAACGAGGAAATCCTTGATAAGCTTGAAGTTGAACAGTCGGTAGAAGTTACCGGAACCGTGAAGAAGGCGGGAATAAAGGATACTTCCATTCACCCCGATACCGTAGAACTTCATCTGGAATCCGTTAGATTCATATCCCTCCCCGCTGAACTGCCCCCTGTGGATATGACAAAGAAAGTACTGGATCTTCATATTGATACTAATCTTGATCTCAGACCGCTCAGCCTGAGGCACCCGGTGGAACGGGCAAGGCTCAAGATCGCTGAATCGCTTGCCTCTGCATTCCGTAACAGTCTGTCCGGGATGGGATTCACCGAGATCCGAACTCCGAAGATCTGCTCAGCAGGCGCTGAGGGCGGTGCGAACATCTTCATGATCAAATACTTCGACAGAGAGGCGTTCCTCGCCCAGTCACCCCAGTTCTACAAGCAGATGGGAGTAGGTATATTCGAAAGAGTGTTCGAAGTCGGACCCGTATTCAGGGCTGAACCCCATCAGACATCCAGGCATATCAACGAGTACACATCCCTGGATTTCGAGATGGGATTCATAAGCGGTTTTGAAGAGATCATGTCGGTCGAAATAGCTATTCTCAGAGACTGTATGGAAGCATTGAAGAAGGATTGCGCATACGAGCTTGAAATGCTGGGAGCAGATCTTCCTGTGATACCTGCAGATGTCCCCTCTATAACCCTTGAGCAGGCGCACCTGATCACATCGGAGATCAGCGGGAAGGACACAACAGGTGAACCGGATCTCGATCCTGAGGAAGAGAAAATACTCTGCGCATACTCGCAGGAGAATTGGGATTCCGAATTCCTCTTTGTTACGCATTTCCCGACGGAGAAGAGACCGTTCTACACGATGGATGATCCTGAAGAACCCGGCACAACCCTCAGCTTTGATCTGTTATTAAGAGGTCTTGAAGTGACAACCGGAGGGCAGCGTATACATGATCTGAATACCCAGGTTGAAAAAATGAAAGCCTTCGGGCTTGATCCTGAGGCATTCGAGAGCTACCTTCAGGCTCACAGGTACGGCCTTCCGCCCCATGGAGGCCTTGCGATCGGGCTTGAAAGATTAACAGCAAGAATCCTTGGAGTCGATAATATCCGGCTTACCACCATGTTTCCCCGCGATGTAAAAAGACTGACCCCCTGAAAGAAGGGCTTTATCCTGACATCTTATATGTTCAGTCTTTGAATTTCCCGGCAGGTGGTATCTGTCGTTTTCCCGCTTTGAAACTGATCGACTGTGTAGGGCAGACTCCCATGCATGTCCCGCAGGAGAAACAATCCGGAATTGTTCGATTCCGCTTCAGAATTGCCTCCATGACGGTTGACGGACAGGCTTTAGAGCACGCGTCACACGCAATACAGGTCTTGTAATCAACATGAATTCTATATACGCTGATCTTTTCCACCAGCCACCCGGCTAAACCGAATGGGCAGAAGAAATGGCACCATGGACGGTAGACGAACAGCGAGGCTACGAGAAGCGCAGCGATGAAAAGACCGGTGCCTATACCCAGGACAAGAGGTTTGAATATCTTGAACGGATCGATCGGGTCGATAAGATCTGTAGCCCAGAGGAATGCAGAGAGCGTCATCAAGGCAAAAAACACGATCCGAATACTGTTCGAGACGGAGAACGGCACTTTTACCTGCGGCAGAATACCTCTGCGATCTCCAGAATCACGATTCAGCCTGAAGATCAGGTCCTGCAGTGTGCCGAACTGGCAGCCCCACGCGCATATAAATTTGTTTGCTACGAGTATTCCTCCGATAAGCATGATCGAGAACGCGATCAGTCTCGGAGGGAAGATGACCTTTGTATGACCGAAAAGGACAACTGCGTCTTTCACTGTGCCCATGGGACTTGGATCGGCACCAAGGATGACTCCGAACAGAGCCACAGCCCCGAGCAGCAATCCTGTTCGCATGACCGGTGTTATCTTCCGCTTTTTCAGCAGAAAGAATGCAACGCCCAGGTAAACTATCCATAGTACGAATTTTATCGCTATCTTTTTCCAGTTCTTGGATGCATTTTCCGCTTCTAAGACCAGTGCTTTATTCACCTCTGCCGAGAGTGTTTCAGCGGGGATATCCGTACCTGAAAGACTCCCTTGCAGGCCCTCTGGTGACGTAAGCCCGAAAACCTCTTTCAGAACCGCGTTGGACAGCTGATTCGCCTCACCGAATTCCTTTATTGTCATGCTGTCCAGGAATATCAGTTCCCGGTCTGACGGAAGGGTTTCCGGCGCATCTCCCCATATGTCAACGGATATAGATGAAAGTACAACAACAGATACTATCAGTACTGCAAAGAATAGAATTGTTCTACCTTTTGATTCCTTCAGCATGGTATTTATCCTTCCGCGCTTAATGCTCGTTTATTCTCCAGCCATCCCATGATTTGTACAGACTGATCCTCATTCCGTCTTGACCTGATATAATAGTTATTATATCGGTAATTCAGTAATGCTTGATCGGACAAATGCTGCAGAATAATTCTGTTATTAAGAAATGAGGGATCGTTCTATGGGAATCACAGCCTGCTTTGTACTTTTTGTTATTTCCGCTACCGGTCTGAATATCACAGAACCTGTTGACGGAGAGACCTATAACGGTGACTGGCTTACCGTCAGGGCTATTGTTGAAAACGAGAATGAGATACCTGAATACGTCCAGTATTCAATTAACGGACAGTCAGTGGTGCAGATCCCACGGCTCAACACCGACTGGTATACGTACATGCAGGACGATCTGCACCGTGGCTTTTCCGAATCACCTGCCCCGACTGACAACACGATTCTCTGGTCAGCTCCGGTCACCGGAGATTACCACGAGTTCCCAACACCGGTGATTGTGGGTGGAATCGTGTACTACCCATCCAACTATGGCACCGATTCTCTTTACGCCCTTGACGCAGCTACCGGTGAATTGATCTGGAAATACCGGACCGGTTATACGGATGACGCTGTTACAGTCAAGGACGGCTACCTTTACACTGCCAGTGATTCTCTGTGGTGCCTTGATGCCCTGACCGGTGAGAGGATCTGGGCAACAAACGATGCCGATGCGGATGGAAGCACGCCTGCGGTGGTCGATGGCAGAGTGTACTGTGGAGGAGCCAACTACTCTCAAAGTACATCCTATATCTATTGCTACGATGCATTAACCGGCGCGGAAATATGGTCGCAGACACTCTCCGGGTATACGGCCAGCTGTTTGACGGTATGGAACGGTATTGTTTTTATCCCGGTTTTCATGGGTCCTCTGTATGCACTGTATGCAAGTACGGGCTTGATCGTATGGGAGAACATCGACAGCGATGGAGGCTATTGGGACTCATCTCCGGTTGTTGTGGACGATTTGATCTACATAAACGGATTGGACAGTAAAGCGCGGGCAATTGAGGCAATAACAGGGAATACTGTCTGGGAGGTTGATATAACTCCTGGTACATACATTTCAGCAACCTCTGCCTATCACGACGGCAGGCTGTACTTTGGAGATCAGGTGGATGCCTATCACTGCCTTGATGCGTCCAACGGCAGCACTATCTGGTCGGTGTCTGGTGTACAGCTCGGTTCTTCCGGTATTGCAGACGGGATGGTCTTCTACGGGGAGGGCAGCAATTACTACGATGAAACCGCCAGGGTGTTTGCATTGGACTGTGAAACCGGTCAGGTGGTCTGGAGTTACATGACAAGCTCAGGACAGTACGGCATAGTGTCCTGTCCCGCGATCACCGACGGTGTAGTCTACATCGCTGCCACTGACTGGAACCTCTACGCGTTCGGAACCGGCTTGAAATACACCTACCTCGATGATCTGTTCGCGGATGTGGGATCGAACGAGCTGATAGTAACATCCTTCGACGAAGGAGTTCCTGTCGCGGCAGACACCATAAGCTTCACCGTTACCGGGACAGGGATCAGCCTTGAGCCTTCCAACCGGCTTGGTTTTTGCGCAAGTCCGAATCCATTCCATTCCTCAGCATTGATCTCGTTCGAGCTTTCAGAACCTGGATTCACTTCGATTGGAGTTTATGACCTTTCCGGCAGAATTGTTACTACACTCGAGAACTCCGAGCTTGCCGCCGGGCAGCACTCTTACGTATGGGACGGCAGAAGTCAGAGAGGAGAGCCTGTTTCGGCAGGACTGTATCTGTGCAGGATTCAATCCGGAAGTATCACTGAAACAACCGGCATGTGCCTGCTGCGCTAAGGGGGACGTACCACACTTCTTCAACTTGTTTGACGTAATATCCTTAATATGCTATTATTAATTGATATAATATTCATATTATTGTATTATTATTCAATAACATAAAGAAACCAGTTTGAAGAGTTTACGGCGACGCGGCAATTCGCCGTGATCGAATAGCGCCAGTCAGGTTTCAGGTGCGTAATCAGGTTTCGATAACGGGGGGCACTGGAGAAATAGAATCATCCTGCTCATCTGATTCGGTATCTGAACCGTTCTCAGCTTTGTACGGCGAAAGATTCAGGTCTCTGTCCTTGAGACCTACGAATTTACCGAAGGCCGATTTTTCGAGCAGGAGAAGTATGGCGGCCTTCTCTACAACCTCAACAGCATCGCACGCAGAATCGATATCCTTTCCAAGGCCGAGAATTCCATGCTTTCTCCAGATGACGCAATCACTTTCGCGGAAAGCTTTGGCGGTTTCCTCTCCAAGTTCCCAGGTTCCCGGAGTAATGTAATCAAGGAACCTGACACCCCTGCTCATCAGAAGGGAGACTTCCGGATGGGACCTGTTCACGGCATCCTCAAGCATTTCCGCAGGCAGGTCGCTTGAGGACAGCGCAAGCATATGAGTTGAGTGAGTATGCACCAGTGAGGCGGTTTCCCATCCTCGGTTGGTGGCTTCCGCGAGAACCAGAAGATGTGAGCTGAATTCGGTGGTGGGTTCCTTGCCGGATGCGAACCGTATAACTTTCATTCCATCCGCTGAAACCCTTACGGGGATTATTTCCGTATCCAGTTCAAGTGAGAGCTTTCTGAATCTGCTTCCGGCACATGTAACAAGAAAAGTCCGACCCGCAAGTTCGGGTATGGGGGACGGGAGGATGTCTGAAACGACATCCTCATCCCATAAAGTGCTGTCGGATCCCTCAGGCAGAAGGACGGAAATGTTGCCGGCGTTAGCCTCGGCCCAGCCTTTCATCGCAAGCTGAGTTGCGATACGGCCTATATCCTCCTTTGTTGCCTTTACGATATCCACTTCATTCCCCTCAGAGAATTCTGCCCGCGACCTTCGAAATAATATCCAGACCCTGCAGAAGCTCTTCGTCGGTGATATTCAGCGGCGGTCTGAATCTGATGCTTCTGTCGCCGCAGGGAAGAATGATGGCTCCGTTTTTCATTATTTCAGCAACCATACTGTTTCTGATTTCACCATCAGGAAGGTCAAACGCGCACATGAGGCCTTTGCCCCTTATATTGGAGATCTGCTCGGGGTATTTCTGCTGCAGATTCCGGAGGCCGTCAAGCAGGGTTTCGCTTCGGGAACGGACATTTTCAAGAATGTTCTCCTTGACCATTATATCGAGGTATTTGTTGCATCTTACCATATCCACAAGATTACCGCCCCAGGTTGAGTTCAACCTGCTGGATTCATGGAATACGTTATTCTCGATACTGTCTATCCTTCTGTTCGAGGCGATACCGCAGACCTGTGATTTCTTGCCGAAGCAGAAAATATCCGGTTCTACACCTATTGCCTGCCAGGCCCACCACTCACCTGTGAGTCCCATTCCGGTCTGGATCTCATCGAAGATCAGCAGGAACTCATGCTTGTCAGCCCTGTCTCGAAGCTGCTGAAGATATTCAGGTCTGAAGTGGTTATCACCACCTTCTCCCTGGATTGGCTCGATAACAAGGCAGGCGATATCATGACCATGCTTGCTGATGGCATCATCTATCTGGGCGAGTGATCTCTTTTCAGCCTCGATAACCGTATCCAGATTATCCTCAAGAGGGAATACGATGGAAGGAGGATCTACCCTGGGCCAGTCGAAAAGAGGGAAGTACATGTACTTCCTGGGGTCGGCGGTATTTGTCATGGAAAGAGTATATCCGGATCTTCCATGGAACGAATGCCTGAAATGGATGACTTTCTTACCGATCTCGCCTCTTCCTGCCTTTAGATTCTCCCTCACCTTCCAGTCGAAGGCTGTCTTCAGGGCGTTTTCCACTGCAAGGGCTCCGCCCGACACGAAGAACAGGTAGGGATGACTGTCCGGAATAACCGTATCAGCGAACGCTTCCACGAATGAGGCAAGTTCCTCCGTGTAGAAATCGGAGTTGGAAGGTTTGTTAATGGCTACATCCGCCAGATGAGCTCTGAACTCCTCCGTGCAGAGTGCGGGATGGTTCATCCCGAGAGGGGCTGAAGCAAAAAAGCTGAAGAGATCAAGGTAGTCTTTGTCTTCGGCTGCATCGTGTATCGTGCTTCCTCTGCTTTTTTTCAGATCGAGTACCATATTGAATCCATCGGCAAGCATATGGTCTGAAATTGTAGTTCTGACTTCTGATGCTGCTATACGTTTCATTTACACCACCCCTTTCCAGAGATTAAGATTACTTTTCTGCGTTACTGTTGAACGGGAGTGCCCGTTCATCTGATTACAAAGATAAGCTAATTTGTGAAGAGTGCTCCCAAATCTCATTTCTGCAGCGGTTTTTGTCAACACTTCTTGCAGGAGATAATATGTCGGAGCTATATTCATGTTGTGTG
>JAUWSL010000055.1 GCA_030610085.1 Candidatus Aegiribacteria sp. | reverse complement strand
CTTCGAAACCGGCCTGCAGGACCTCGTTGAGTACCACCGCGCAAGGATGGACAAAGAAAGATAAAAGCTGAGCCTGAGTTTCTTGACAGGGACGGTGTCATCAACAGGAACAGGGTCGATTACGTAAGATCACTGGAGCAGTGGATCCCCATACCCGGCTCAATTGAAGCTATTGCAAGACTCAGTAACGCAGGACATCCTGTCATAGTCTTGACGAACCAGTCAGCAATTGCAAGGAATTATTGCCGTGTTTCTGACGTTGAGAGAATACACAGGCATCTGATACACCTGGTAAGTGCTGCCGGAGGATCGATATCAGGTATTTACTATTGTCCGCACCTTCCCGATGAAGGATGTGATTGCAGAAAACCCCGTACCGGTATGGTCGAATCCGCAAGAGAGGAGCTCAATCTGCCCGACGGAGGTTATATCATCGGTGACGCGGATTCGGACATGGAACTTGGCAGGAGAGCCGGATTGAAGACAATTCTCGTTCTGACAGGTCGTGGAAAAGATCAGATCCGGAAGATAGAACTTGAGGATTTCACAAGACCATGGAAAATTGCTGAGGATATTTCCTCAGCCGTGGAAATGATACTACTCTTTGATAAAACGTCGAATCCGTAGGATACTGCACGTAGAGTCATGTATTCACTTAGAGGGTTCCTATGAAACGAAGTTTTTATCATATTTTGAATATGATGATAAATAAACGCAGAAAAAGATATTTAAAACTTCTAAGTCTTATACTTCCGTTCGCACTGCCGGCTGCTGTTTTTGTGATCTGGCTCGCTTCGCAGTGCAACGGACAGGAACAGAACCCACTTCATATCGTTGCCTCCATGAATCTTGAAGGCGGCAGGACCACAAATTTCTCGACAATCCTTCCGGACGGCAACGAGGCAGTATGGGAATGTTCACACGGTAAATTCATAGAGACCGGTGATGTTGTTGCAATGGGCAGAAGCGTAACATGGCAGCCTTACCCCGGCCTGATCGATTCGGTCTCCATAATCATCACGACTCCCACTGTTTCAGATACGGTAAGATTCCTTCCGGTAATTCCAGATGTTGTCCCTTCTGTAACCGTTTCCGCCGCTTACCATCTCTGCATCCTTGAAAGAGCCAGAAGCATCCAGATGGCTCCCGGAATATACAGGGCCATTTCCACAGGAGATGCTCTCAGAGGATACGATGGTCTTGTCATTCTGATAGTGAAGACCAGGGGAGAATACAGAGAAGCCTACGGCATGAATCCCGGAGACACACTTATAGTGTCCCTCCCGTTAGGCGGGGTAATTCAGGCAACCGGTCTTGACTGCATGGAAGATGCCATGGATAATGAGGGAAATATCCAGATAATCTTTGAAGCCCTTGAGGTAACTTCACTTATCGATCCGGTGGAGCCGGGATTCTCTTCCGAAATTCCGAAAGAAACCTCCGAAGCAACTGAAGCTGAGGAGGAAGATTCATCCGGGTACTGAAACCGCTTCTCCTGGTGCTCTTTGCCATTGGAACCCTGTACGCGGGGAATATGTGGGAGAGTCACGGTGTTAATTTCTCATACGTGCGCCCAGGCACGATCCAGAGGATCATAAATTTCCCCGTCACATGGGACATCAGAAGCGCTGGTCACATCTACAGAGAGTACTGCGATATATACGGTATTACTTCCACTTCTGACCCTGTCATGGAACTGCTGGCGGAAGCCGGGCAGTCAGGGTTCAACACAGCCATGATCAGGTCGGAGCTCTGGCTCATCCCCGTTCCAGGTGATTATGCCACGACTGACTATATCTTCGAGGAAGTAGCGAATTCTATCCGCACTACAGGGATGGACATCATCATCGGAGGATTCTGGACTGATCCCTATGCGCAGGAACACAACATGGGTACACTGAACTACATTGCCGACTACGTGGAACAGACAGCGGAGCAGTATCCCGGGGATGTGATCGGAGTATTCGGATTTGACGAACCGGCGGTGAAGTATCTTGAAAACCCCGGAACAGCTCTGGACTGGTTGAATATGGTGGTCAATTACAGTGAACTCTGCGAGTCGGAGATCGGTCTGCCGTTCACCTCTTTCATATCGAAGTACGGGGTTCTGGGGCCGGACGGTGTGATGCATTACTATAATGATACAACCAGTGTTCTCAACATGTTCTCCCGTTATCTGGACTTCATCGCTTTGAATATGTACCCTGTCAAGAACAACGACAGAAGACTGAGGAACCTCCCCTTCGACACCGACAGTCTACTCTTCTGCGGCGCTACTGATCTGCTTCCTTCCCCTTCCCCTTACTACGAGGTTTACTGCGACAGAGACGAGTTTTTCGCCGTATCAGAAGAGAGTGGGAATTACTTATTGCGTGTCTACGAATTCCTCTGCACTCCGGGTTTTGATCATCTTGTGCTTGAAGAGACAGCTGTTATTGATCTTCCCTTCAGACCTACCGGCATGGCGGCAAGTGATTTCCGCTCTTGCGACATAGGTGACAGGATTACCGGTGAGCATCGTCCCAACGGTGCTGTGCTGCTCTGGGACAGTACCGGAATTGCCGGGGAGGAGATCGTACTGATCTTCGACGGCCAGGATATAGTTACAACGAACTTACCCGAGTTTCCCGGTTCGGACACGGCCAGGCCTCTGGCCTTCTGCGTCGGTCAGAGCGCATACCAGTTCTCCGCGACTGGTTTTGAGGGCATACTCGGCCGGGGGGACACAGCTATCCTCGGATGCTACTTGATGGACGACAACGAAGTGCAGGTAGTCGTTTTTCAGAGGAGCGAGAGTGCTCTATTCAGTCTGGAAACGATGACACCATACATTCTTGAGAAGATGGAGGTCGATGGAATACTGTGGGGGAGGTTCTGGGGGGCCGCTGTCCCTGCCGATGGCACTCCACCGATCGACGCAGGCTTCATAATATTCGACGATCGCGGTTTCTACGTCTGCTGCCGTCCGGATAATGACACATGGATATTCCAGCCTCAGGGCATGCCCTTCTTTCAGGGACTCTTCGGCTCCAATAATTACCCGATTTCAACCTTCGTTACGCACGAGGATGCCTGGCACCCTCCTTACTCGTCCGGTAACGATTACATATCAGCTGTTTTTGATCAGCCCGAGCCTCTTTTTCACAGATGCAGGAGCGATGGACTCACAGAACCTCTCGAAGAGACATTGACCACTCCTTTACAGGGCCAGGGAGACCAGATCTACTCCGCAAGCTCCTACAGACCGGACAAGAGCTACGGTGAGGTTCTTATCTGCACCGGCGCCAATGGTCTGATGCGGTCGGATGGTACCATCACTTCGGCGGAATTTGAGGGCCTTATACAGATGGAATCCCTTGGTTCGAGTGCAGGGCCTGTCATCCTCCCCGGTGCAAGGGTGATGTACACGAGAAAGAACATCCGCGCCGGGCTGGTCGTACACCCTTACGGCCTTACTCTGGCCGGTGCCGAACTCTACTGGAGCCAATATGACGACTACAGGTTCAACTGGTTCACGGAGTGCTTCGAGGTGGCCATGGATAACGGCGTTCTTTCAACCCCCCGCAATAACTGCGTATTTTCGAACATACAGTCTTACGGCAGGCACGCTTTCGGACTGCCGAGTTACTGCGCATCGCAGGATACCACGCTGTGGATGCTGACCGTACCGGTTATAAAAGGCTGCAGAGGCATGACGTTCTACGCAATGGATCTTGCCCTCATGAGCGGCAACATGACAATTGAAGGGACACTCAGATACCCGAACCTGATGCAGAACTGGGGTCCGAGCAGGGACGTAGGGAACATAGATGTACCCGGAAGAATACACCGGGCAGTGGCCTCACTGACAGGGAACGGACCGGCAGGAGGTCCTGATTTCCTTGAGGCGATGATCGATACGAATTTCAGAGTACTGCAGACTGCGGAGGCCGTCAACTGGACGTTGGACGCTTCGGCGGAAATGGTCACTGCTCCCCTGGATACAACGCTGAATTTCATCGCGCTGGAGGACCAGCAGAGCGGAGCTATACTGATACTGGTCTCGAATGAGACTGGAAGTACGCTGGAAACGGGCGGAGGGATCTGCTTCCCCGGAAGGTTTACCTGGGATTACACGCTCAATGTCGTGGACGGCTTCAGTCCGCTACATGGAATAATGCCAGGGGCATATTCATCACAGGAGAGGCAGAACATTGAAGATTGGACGCTGATACTCGACTTCTCAGGCATGCCTCCCGTCACAGTATCGATCCTGGAGCTGCAACCTGACGGTTCTGAGCCACAAAGCAGCACTTTTCTGGAGGTCAGATCAAGTGGCGGGTCAGTCTGGCTGCGCTTCAAAGCAACACTTGGAGTAATGAGCGAACTCTTTCTATACGACCTTGCAGGCAGGAAAGTAGAGACTGTATGGAGCGGGACAGGACTGCCTGGTGTCATGGAGATGACACTTAACAGTAACCGCCTTCCATCGGGCATATACTTCGTAACCCTCGTTTCAGGTGATTTCTTCGCCTCGGAGAAAGTAACGCTGTTACAGTAGCGAGAAATTATCATCTGAATCTCAGCAGGAAACCTCTTCTTCTGGAGCACAACCATAGAGCGATAAGGCATATTGGCCAGAGCCAGAA
The DNA here is from genome assembly GCA_030610085.1 of Candidatus Aegiribacteria sp. Taxonomy (GTDB): domain Bacteria; phylum Fermentibacterota; class Fermentibacteria; order Fermentibacterales; family JCC-6; genus Aegiribacteria. The sequence continues at coordinate 7,246 of JAUWSL010000055.1, read as the reverse complement.
CATCCATTCCTGAAAAATAAACCTGTCAGATCTCAGTATTTCCAGAATAGCCAGCCAGATGAACACGACCCACTCAGATAATAAAGATGCGACCGATGCAAAGGGCCAGAGCAGGGTCAGGAACCCGGTGATCATGGTGCCGATCATAAAGGGGACCGAGATGACTGTCGCGAGAGGGGCCATCGGACTGAAGCCGCCGTATCTGAACGAAACAAGAGGAGCCAGGGCTATACTTACCACAAGTCCGGCGTATGCGATTGAGAGTATCCGACCTGCCTTTCCAGGCCAGTTTCTTCCAAGGATTATAAGGCTCAGAACTGCACCGAAAGACATCTGTGCGCCAGTGTCATTAAGCACATCACCCTTTGAAAACACACTTAGAATTATTACTGCAACCGACCATACAAAGAGGAGTTCTGGGGTTCTACCTGAAGAATGCCATAAGGCAAGTACAACCAGAAGCATAACGCCTGCTCGTACGGTAGACGCCCTGGCGCCGGATACGAATACATAAATGAAGGTTATCAGAATAACTGCGAAGATCGAAAGCCATCCCTTACCGAATAGCTTTCGAAATAATATCAGCATCAAAGCTGACAGAATGCCTACATGCAGACCTGAGAGAGCCAGCAGGTGTGATGTCCCGGTATCTCTGAATAATCCGCGCACCGACAGAGGAACCTGCCCCCTCTCTCCCACAAGAAGCGCTGATACAAGTGAACTGGTTTCGCGGGAAGTGATCTTGCCTGCAAGAGAGATGGTGACAGCCTTTCTGAGACGATCCTGCAGTAAAGGTGAGGGAAAAGGCTGAAATATGGAAGTTTCCATGAATCCATCATTCAGAGAACCAATTATTATTACTGAATCTCCCCTGCTGACAGACTGCGCGAGCTCTCTGTCTGATGCCCAGACAGTGTTTCCCGCCGCGGTAACCAGCAGTGCGCCGCCCGTTGTGGTCGTTTCAACCCTGCAGCGCCATACACCTGCTGCGGATGCACAATCAGGATTGACCCCGCTGGTGGAATAAAGGTATGCCCCTGCAAAAAATGAAGCCGAACATAGAAGAATGATACCGACTTTTCGCAAACCGGCGGCAACAAGGAGTATCCCTGCGGTAGACGGTACGACCCATATTTGAGAGAAACACTGAAACGGTGTATAATACCCTGCCAGAAACAGAACCGTGAACAGGAAGAGTGTCTTGCTTAAAACCATTGTACCCTCAATTTACTCAGAATCCCTCTGCAGTTCAAGTGGCATGCCTTTATTTCTGCTTGATAATCTTAGAAGTGCATTCAATGTAGGATCCATTTTCAGGACTGCGGAGGCAGTAATGCCGGCAGCTGTGTTTCTGACAGGTATATGCTGCAGACCGGGGAACCGGAAGCTGAGCCATACATCAAGGGGAACCCATGCCATTGTTCCCTGGAGGTATTTCAGTAAAGCCGCAGACGCAGCAATATGGGCGAGGAATAGCGGACGAATGCTGGTAGCTGTAGAGAATTCAGAAGATGCTGTTCCGGTATGGGAAGCGAGTTTTGACCTTTCAAGTGCGTTCATGCTGGGAAACGAAGCCGAAGGATTACATCCTGCTATTGCCCGTATGGCCGATGTAAGTATCTGTTTCCCTCAGACTGGAAAAAGAAAGTGTATCAACGTATCAAGCGTAGCAGCCGTTATTGCTTCAGAAATTCAGCGAAGGAAATGGCTTGAATCGGACGGGTCGAACATTATCTGATGTAACCGAGGTCCCGGAGCTGATTTCTTTCAGCATCACGGAATGAGATAACGGGTGCTTCTGCAACCGGTGGTGTTGCCCAGTAGAATTCAACCGCATCTACCATCGATTCGTCAGGGTATCGAAGAGGAGCCTGTTCACCCGGGTCTCTGGAAAGGTCGTAATATTCGATTCCGCTCCCATCGGAATTCCAGATTATCTTGAAATCATCTCTTCTTACGGAAGCCTGTTGTGATTCAGTCCAGAACAGACCGCTGGAGGGTATATCAGGCTCAGGGTGCCCGGCGTCAAACAGGTCTCTTCCTTGCAGATCATCCGGAATCTCCATCTGAAGGAATGACAGGACTGTCGGCATGATATCGATATGTGATGCCGGCACATCTATCGAAAGTCCGGATGGAACACCCGGTCCGCTGATAATAAGCGGTACATGAATAACCTCCTGATAAAGGGTTCTTCCATGCTCGATCCCGGAGTGTTCAAGGAATTCCTCCCCGTGATCTGCCAGAACAATCACAAGCGTGCTGTCTGCAAGACCACTTATCCTGATCTCACCTAGAAGCCTGCTTATCTCCGCGTCGGTGAAAGCAATTTCACCATCGTAAAGGTCGATGAGATTATTCAATCCCTCAGCTTCGATCTCAAGGCTGTCCCTGTTCACGGAATTTACAACTGCCAGCTGTTCTTCATCACTTTTGAAGGCAGTGTAAGACGGATCCGCGTATAAGGTATCGTAGGGTGACGGAGGATCGTAGGGTATGTGCGGGTCGTAGAAATGGAGCACTGCAAAATAACAGGACCCATCATCAAGACCACTAAGCCATGCAAGTGCGGCATCAACCGTTTTGTCAGCCCGTCTACAGCCTATGCCTTCAGTAACACCACGGCAGTCAAAATGATCGAATCCTCTGTGAAATCCAAAATTTTCATTTAGAAAGATAACATTGAAAACAGCGCAGGTCTGCCAGCCCTCCGAATGGAGGATCCCCTGCAGGTTCGGGATGGATGCTGCCAGGCCGTACAGTTGCCCTTCATATCTGCCTGCGCCGTGCTCTCTCGGCGTAAGGCCGGTAAGTATCGAAGCTGTAGAGGGAAGGGTCCATGGACTCTGAGCCTGCATTTTCATCCATGACGCACCGGACAGGGCCAGGCTGTCAAGTGTTGGAGTAATATCCCTTTCGTATCCCCAGAAACCCATATGATCGGCTCTGAGTGTATCGATGATTATAAGAAGTACGTTAACCCGGGGGCCGGTGTCATCTGTCTGAGTGCCGCACGATAGCAGTGTAAGAATTATGACAGACACCGCCACCAGGGAAATGATACGCATCAATGTCCTGCTTCCAGCCAGTTTTTGCCGCTGCCCGTGTCCACAACCAGAGGAACATCAAGTTGAAATGCAGATTCCATCTCTTCACTTATTATCCGGGTTACTTCATCGGCAGAATTCTCAGGTGCCGCAGCCACAAGTTCATCGTGTACCTGCAGGACAAGACCGGAATCAGCCGTTTTCTGCAATCTTCGGTCAACATTAAGCATAGCGATCTTTATAATATCAGCGGCTGATCCCTGAACCGTCGTGTTTATCACCATGCGTTCCATGGATTTCCTGCTGGCTCCTTTTGCGGATTTAAATCCTTTGAACTCCCGTTTCCGTCCAAGTATAGTCCTTGTTTCTTCGTGTTCCTCCGCATACTCGATGCAGCTTCTGAAGAAAAATTCCAGTTCGGGGTATGTTTCGAGGTATCTGCTTATGATCCCGGCAGCTTCCCCCCTGCTAATATTCAGCCTGTTGCTGAGTCCCCACGGACTGATACCGTACAGTATTGAAAAATTCACTTCCTTCGCTTTTCTTCTGTGTACAGGGGAAATATCGCCAAAAATGGCCTCGGCGGTGGAGCTGTGTATGTCCATATTCTTTTCGTAGGCTCTTCTGAGGTTGCCAGGTCCTGCAAAATGAGCCAGAAGGCGGAGTTCAATCTGGGAATAGTCGGCTGTGATCAGTACATGGCTGTCCTTCGGTGGTATGAAGCATTTTCTCACTTCGCGTCCCCTGCTGGTCCTGACAGGAATATTCTGGAGATTGGGACTGCTGGAGCTCAGCCTTCCTGTAGCGGTAACAGTCTGGCTGAAAGTTGTATGTATCATCCCATCTCTATCACATACGTACTCAGGCAGTTTCTTAATGTAAGTGTTAAGAAGCTTGGAAAGTTCTCTGTGTTCTATGACCGTTTCAACGAACCTGTGTTTTCCTCTGAGCTTCTCCAGAACCTCTATGCTGGAAGAAAAGACCCCTTTGGAGGTCCTTCTTACGGGAGTGAGACCGAGGATGTTGAACAGAGTATCTGAAACCTGCGCAGGGCTGTTCAGATTGATATTAAAACCGGCAGTTCTTGCGGCTTCATTCTTGAGCTCCCCTAAAATACCGGTGAATTCCAATTCAAGTGTCTTAAGCGATCCGGTATCCAGTCCGATTCCACGCTTTTCCATGTCCGAGATCACTCTGACCAGGGGCAGTTCAAGTGAATCGTACAGGTTCAGCAGGTTCTCATCCTTTTCAAGCTCTTTTCGCAGAATTCTGTTCAGCTTCAAAGCTGCAGCCGAATCGCAGCCGCAGTATTCCGCGACTTTTTTCGTTTCGACATCGGCAAGTGATTCAGCGTTCCCAAGAACATCAGCGTACTTTATCATCGGTCTGTTCAGCCAGGTTGAAGAGAGATTTGAAAGCGAATGAGACTGGATCTCGGGTCTGAGAAGGTAATCCGCTATCATAGGATCACCCCTCAGCTCATCAATTCTAAGCCCCATGGAATCAAGAATATGAATATCGTACTTCCCGTTCTGGGCTACCAGCAGGTTTTCTTTCAGTACCTTGCTCAGAACTGGAACGACCTCATCGATCGAAAGAGCGGAAAGAGATATGTAGTATGCATTATCTTCCGAAGTTGTAAAGGATATTCCTACCGGAACCGCCTCAAAGGGCCGCTTTGAGGTAGTTTCGGTATCAATCGCCATAAATCCGTCAGGTGAGTGCTTTATGTCAAGCTCTGCAAGCTCTTTGATACTCCCGATCACCTTTGTTGAACACCATTCTGCGGAAGGTACGCTCCCGCAGTTGCCGAAGAGATCGCGTGGAGGAGACATTCCCAATTTTTCAAGTATGCTCTGCATTCCCAGCGCAGAAAGCAGTTCCGAAGCCAGCCCCACATCCGGGGATCTCTTTGAAAGCTCCTCTATGGATATTTCCATGTGTTGCGCCGGCTTTAAGGATATGAGCCTTTTGCTGGTGCGAACCATTTCCATACTGTTCTGTAACCTGATGCGGACAGACTCAGGTAAGACATCTGCAATTGATCCGTAAATACCGTCAATACTCTGGAATTTCTTTATCAGTTTAAGAGCGGTTTTCGGTCCGATGCCCTTTGCACCGGGAATATTGTCAGAGGAATCCCCGGTAAGGGCAAGATAATCCGCGACCTGATCGGCATTGACACCAATCACACTCTCAACATCGTTCTTTCCAACAAGGGTTTCCTGGCCTTCTCCCCTGCCGGGCCTGATGATTGTAACATCTTCCGAAGCGAGTTGAAGAAGGTCTTTGTCCGAAGTGAGAATTTCAACTATATCATTCCTGGATACTGCTTCCTGGGTCAGCCATGCGATTATATCATCAGCTTCAAATCCCTTCTCTTCCAGAAGAGGGAATCCCAGTGCAGGTATCAGTTTCCTGGCATATTCAGACTGAACGCGCAGATCATCCGGCATCGGAGGACGATTTGCTTTGTATTCGGGGTATATTTGCGTGCGAAACACGGGTGATGGATGATCGAATACCGCGACCGTTACATCAGGTGAACGGGATTTCTCAATATCGATGATACCGCGAAGAAGGTAAAAGAGCCCGCTTGTATTTGTGCCGTCCTTCGCTCTCAGAGGGTTCCGGATCATGGCGAAATATCCTCTGTAAAGCAGTACGTTGCAGTCGATGAGAAGATATTTTCTATTGGACATTTGAACCTGCAGCCCTTTTAATGAGCCCCATGCATTCGGAGAAGACTTCTTCGGTTGAGATGTCATTCATACACACAGGTATGCCGCTGGGACATTCACGTTTGAAACAAGGTGAGCATTCGTGTTCAGAACTTACAGCGACAGTGAACTTGCCCATCGGCGCCGTCCATACCGGAGAAGTTGAACCGAACACCCTAACTGTAGGAATTCCAAGCAGGGCCGAAACATGTACCCCTCCGGAATCGTTTCCTGCTGTGAGCTCAGCGGAAAGCAGACAGGAAGCTAATCCTGAAAGTGTCAGATCGGTCCTGACCCAGGCGTGGGGTACTCCTGAGGCAATTATTCTCAGAGCGGAGTCCTCCTCAGGGGAACCATAGAATACGGATGGAAGTCCGGTACTTTCGAAGATCCTGCGGGCAAGCGCCCCGAAGCGGGGCCACATTTTAGCGCTCCCATACCTTGCCCCTGCGAAATACGCTGTATGGGGTTCACCTTCCGGTTCAACAATAGGTTCAAGAGCGGCCGCTTTTCCCGAAGCACCAGCTGCAATGGCCAGATTCACATAATCAGCTGAATGGTGATGACAGCGATCGGGGGGACGGTCGATCCGCTGTGTCAGAAGGAGACTTCTCATATCCGTTCTATATCCGATCCTTTGAGGAATACCCGACAGAAATCCCTGTAAGGCCGATCTGAAGGAGTCTGTCAAAAGTAGAAGCCTTGTAAAATCCTTACCTCTTATTCTTCCTGCTGTATAGACCTTCTGTGCTGGGAAGAATACGGGAATCAATCCCGATACTCTTGGATGACTCCATAAGACTGTTCCGGGATTTTCCGCAGCAAGAATTGAAATCGCCGGAAGTGACATGACAAGATCACCCAGCCAGTTTGGTGTTCTGACGATCAGGCTCAAATTACCAGCCTTTTTTCAGAAGCCTGACCCATGCCTCAACGAATTCTTCTTCGTTTGATGCCGGTTCACTTTCTTTCCATTTACAGAAGGTGTCGGATGTATCAAGTCCTACTGCCGGTACACCATGAGCGCATGCGTCTCCCCAAAGGTCATCCGAATCGGTTACCACTGCTGAAGCGTCAGCAATTATCACCGTTTTTATCTCTCTGTCCAGGTCGCTGAAGTCACTGTCCTTGCCGGAGAGCGATATCGTTCGCAGCGGTATTTCAGCTCTGCTCTTTTCCAGAATCGCTATGGCTGAGGATGTGGTGACAAGATATGGCAGCATTCTTCCTGAAACAGGAGCGATCTTCTTCTCCACCATCTCTTCCATTCGATTCGGAACAGACGGTTTCCAGTCCATATCGTATGCGACTCCAATGGCACTGCACATCTGCTGAAGAACATCGGGATAGACGTCCGTTTCGGTTTTGATTCTGAGGTTTATGTACGGTGATGAGGTGCAAAGAGGAGCCAGACGTATTCCGCAGATTGTTCCGGAAAGTACCTTTTCTGCCTCACTGCGGACTACTGGATAGGGGTAT
>JAUWSL010000025.1 GCA_030610085.1 Candidatus Aegiribacteria sp. | reverse complement strand
AGTTCCATGGTGAGAGAAGGTACTGGCCTGACCTGTTTCTTATCCAGATAGCGGACAGCGATGGACCGGTAGCTGTCGATCCTCTTACAATTGATGACCTGTCTCCACTTGGCAGGCTCTTCGAGTCCAAATCACCAGTTAAAGTCATACACTCCGCCAGAAATGATATAGATGTACTTATGCATCATCTTAACGTGGAATTCGCTTCTGTATTCGATACGCAGCTTGCCGCAGCTTTTCTTGGGTATGACAGGCAGACTGCACTGTTCAAGCTTATTAAGGCTGAATGCGGCATCAGCACTAAATTGGGGCACACTCTCAGCGACTGGTCTTTAAGACCACTGGCTGAAGATCAGATCGAATACGCCCTGGATGATGTCAGGTACCTGCTGGAGATATACCGGAATCAGGTTGAAAAACTTGAGGCGAAGGGTCGTCTCGGATGGTACCGTGAGGAGGCGGAAGCTCTCACGGATCCTTCAACATACAACAATGCCGTTCACAAACTGCTCAGAAAGGTCAAATCGACGGCAAAGGTCAGGAACAACAGGCTGCATATCCTCTGGGCGCTTATCAAGTGGAGGGAGAATGCGGCCAGACAGATCAATAAACCAAGAAATTTCATTGTCAGGGATCATGTCCTCGGAGCAATAACGGCATTAACCCCGCTTTCGAAAAAAGCTCTTTCAAGAGTGAGAGGGGTTTCCGACGGTTTTATTTCAAAATGGGGTGACGAAATTCTCAAAGTCGTTAAGGATGCGGAAAATTCTCCCGATAAAGATATTCCGGATATACCCAGATACCATTCCAAACCAGGTGTTTCGGCCCGCATTGACATACTCCGCATATTCCTGAAACAGGAATCGTGCAGACTGGGTATTTCTCCCGAACTTCTTCTTTCAAAGGACCTGATCAACTCCCTCGCGAAAAATCCGCCCGATAACGAGAAAGAGCTGTACGCTTTACTGGAACTCTCGGGCTGGAGGAAGGAAGCTCTCGGAGATGACCTCATATCTCTTCTAAAAGGGAAACTCGCTCTTGTCCTGAATCCCGAAGGCAGGGCGGGACTTCATTTCATCAGGATCGAATAGTGCCTGAACCCACCCCGCTTACAATTCTGAGTACGATGAAAAGCGCATTGAAATCCATTGGCGTCCCGGCCCCGATGGAGAAATCCAGGGAGGCTTTTTCCGTGCTGGTCTCAACCATAATAAGTCTGAGAACAAGGGATGCAGTTACCAGAAAGGTTTCCAGGCAGGTTCTGAGGGCAGCTCCGGATGTCGATGCGATGATCTCTATTAACCTGGCGGAGCTTAAGCGGCTTCTGCACCCTGCAGGTTTCTACAGACAGAAGGCGGGACAGCTTAAGAGGATCTCTGCAATCCTCAGAAGCGATTACGATGGCAGGGTTCCTGACAGTATGGACAGCCTTCTGAGCCTGCCAGGTGTTGGAAGAAAAACCGCGAATTTCGTGCTTGGAATGGTCTTCGGCATACCTGCCATATGTGTAGATGTACATGTTCACAGGATCTCGAACAGGCTGGGACTGGTTAATACGCGCTCTCCCGAAGAAACCGAATCAGCTCTTCAGAAGCTTTTTCCGAAAGATGAATGGGCAGGAATCAATCACATTATGGTCAGATTCGGCCAGAGTATCTGCAGGCCCGTAAAACCTCTCTGCGATGAATGCCCCTTGAAAGATCGATGCCCTTCCAGAGTCCAGGAGAAAGTCTGATTAATGGAATACAGAATATCACCTGAAAGACTGCTTGACATTACAAGGCCTCTCGACGGCAGAACACCGGCATGGCCAGGGGACGTCCGATTCAGTAAAGATACTTCAGTGATTCGCGGGTTCCGAATATCAAAACTCACCATGAGCAGCCATTGCGGAACACATATCGACGCCCCCGCACACCTGGCACGGTGCAGTACATTCGTTGATGATCTTCCCCTCTCCAGGCTCATCCTCCCTGCAGTGGTAGTTGACTGCAGAAACAAAAGGGAAATCGACAGAGCTTATATTGAAAATCTTTCCCTTGATGGCAAAGCACTTATTCTGAAAACAGTATCAGGGAAATCCGGCGAAAGCATGGAGTATTCTTACTTTTCAGCGAAAGCCGCTGAGCTGGCTGTCAGCATGGGCATTGAATTGTTGGGAATAGATACTTTATCGGTGGATCCACCCGATTCAGCAAACGTTCAGGAGATACTTCTTGGAGCATCGATACCAATACTCGAGAATCTGATGCTCGATGATGTTCAGCCGGGGGATTATCTGCTGATATGTTTTCCACTGAAGATAGCAGCCGGGGACGGAGCCCCGGTGAGGGCTTTTCTTCATCCACTCGATTAGACCGGGTTATCAGTACATAGATATAGAAAGCGATCGGTTCCATGACCAGCAATCATGAGGTTGGCATGGCACTACAATCCTGAATAGTCTATACTTGAAAAGTTATTGTCGTTAAGAAAAGAAGGAGTAGAAAAATGGAAAAGACAGAAATGAACATGCCGTTGCTCGGAGATGCGTTTCCCGAGCTGAAAGTGCAGACCACACACGGACCGATGAGTATTCCAGGTGACTTGAAAGGGCACTGGTTCGTATTGTTCAGCCATCCTGCTGATTTCACACCTGTTTGCACAACCGAATTCGTGGCTTTTCAAAAGAGATATCAGCAATTTGAAGAGCTTGACTGCAGATTGATCGGTATTTCAGTCGATCAGGTATTCTCTCATATCAAATGGGTCCAATGGATAAAGTCGGAACTGGATATAGAAATAGAGTTTCCAATCGTGGCCGCAAACGATTCCATAGCTATGAAGCTTGGGATGCTGCACCCGGGGAAGGGAACCAATACCGTCCGGGCCGTATTCATTGTTGACCCGGAAAGCAAAGTTCGCCTGATCATGTATTACCCGCAAGAGGTGGGTAGAAATATGGATGAGATCGTGCGGGCTGTAAAAGCGCTTCAGATATCCGACAGACAGGGTGCTGTTGCGGCAGGATGGCCCAATAATGAACTTATAGGGGATAGAATAATCGTACCGCCGGCAACAAACGAAGAAGACGCGAAGAAACGCATGAATGAATACGAGTGCTTTGACTGGTGGTTCTGTCATAAGCCATTAGAGAAATAAGCCTGGCAAAGGGGGAAGGCCTTGCCTTCCCCCGTCAACAATTCAGATAGTCAGTACAGACCCTTCTCCTGGGTACCTGTTCATTCGATTCGCGGAAGATCCCCGATAAATATCTGCGGGTAAAGAACAGGATCAGCATCAAAGGCAAGGAACTGGTTTCCATTGATCAGGACTCCCCATGTATCGGCCCTGGAGCCGGCATCGAGCGCGGCGGTGAAAAGAAGATTGCCCTGTATATCGTAAACGTCGAAGGAAGGAGTCTGTGTTGTTCCTTTTGTTACCCAGATTCTGCCCGGTCCATCAATCCAGAGCCCGCCTATTGCGGTCCTGTATGGATCGGGCGTCCAGTTGGCCATTGCCTCGGGCATTCCCTGCTGGATCATCCTGCTGTTCACCAGCTCGGTTTCAAGATCGATCTCTTCCTGTGTTTTATGCACCCTGACGAAATCCTCATCGATTATCGTAAAGAGCTCTTCTCCTTCGGGATTCCATACGGTGAATGTGTATACCTCGCTGGAAAGTGGCGCGGTGAAAACGATTCCCTCGGGAGTCGCACCGAAGATGGGTATATCATCCTGCATCGAGCTGAGGTCGGAAGGATCGAACGGGGACATACTTTCAAAATAGACAATGGATGGTTCAGTCTCGCCAATCTCCCATCTTGCGATGGTGAAACCCATGAACATTCCTTCCTCGTTCTGAAGGAATTCAGGTTTCATGCCGACAATTGCGGCGTTATCCACCGCTGCAAGAACACCTGGTGGTGACGGAAAAAAGCCCTGAACATCCATCATGTATTCCATTTCGGAATTGAAATAGACCAGTTTTCCACCCATTGCATCAGAAACAACGAGTCCAGGTTCAAGGGAATCGATAACAGCAGTCTCGGACCCAACCGAGGTCTCTTCTTCCCGGAAGAAAGACATTCCTACAGCAAGCTGAAATTCACCGGGTCCGCTGCCCTGACGGCCGATACGCTGAACGAATTCACCTGAAGGAGAGAAGATGCTTATACAGCTTTTCTGCATATCCAGTATCGCTATTTCTCCACTGGATGTGATATCCGCTCCGGTTATCTGTCCAAAAACGTAGTTGCTGTCTCCCATTTCGATCCCTATCGAATCGGACAGCGTCAGGTATTCATCAGCTTCGGGAAGCACGTACTCCTCCGCAGCCGGGGCCTCATCAATACCTTCATCTACAGATATATCCTCTGCAGGCTCCTCTCCGCATGCAAGAGCGAAGAGAAGAACACCGAACATCAATACCAGTATCTTTTTCATTTTTAACCCCTTTTTTACAGACTGAAATAAAGGGAATGCTCCCTCGGGTGAGGGCTTCCCAGGAAACTTGCCACTTCATTCCTTTTCATTTCGATATAATCATCGATCATCCCCTTCGAGAATACGTCTCCTTCTTCAAGAAATTCCCTGTCCGTTTCAAGTGCATCCAGGGCTTCACCAAAGTTTCTCGGAAGAATTTGAAGACCCAGAGCATCGTTACCCTCCGCAAATACATTCTCATCGATCGGGCCATAACCCAGTTTTTCAGGGTCCATTTCCTTTTTCATTCCGTCAATTGCCGCCATGAGTATCGCACTCATCGAAAGGTAAGGATTACTGATTCCATCTGGAACCCGGTACTCGAACCGCATCGATTCCGCCGTTCTGGCATACGATGGGATCCTTATTGCAGCACTTCTGTTGGGACCTGAGAAGAATCTGTATACGGGCGCTTCCTGCCCTGGAATAAGTCGATGATAGCTGTTAACCGAAGCGTTGCTGAAGGCGCATACAGCAGGAGCATGATGAAGAATCCCGGCAATTGCGTTCAGGGCGGGTTTGCTCAGGTTGCAGGAACCGTCTTTGTCAAAGAAGATCCTTTTCTCTTTATCTGTCATGAAAATGTGAAAATGCATGCCGGAGCCGGGTTCACCCTCAACAGGTTTTGGCATGAATGTCGCAGAAAGGTTGTATTTCAGTGCTACATTGCGGACTATATGCTTGGTCAGCATGACATTGTCCGCAGTGCTTAAAAAAGGAGAGAAATTCACTTCAACTTCACTCTGCCCCATCCTGCCCACCTCATGGTGATGGTATTTTATCTGTATCCCTGCCTTCTGCATAAGCATCGCAATCTCAGATCTTATATCGTGAAGGCTGTCCACAGGGTACATAATATGGTACCCGGATTCGCAGGAATGAACAAAGCCCTTTGAATCAGTGATTTCGGAGTGTTCGGGACTCTCCATGCTTACCATCCGGTAACCCTGGCTTCCCTGTTCGGCCCAGAAGCGGGTTTCGTCGAAAATGTAGAATTCGAACTCAGGAGCCCAGTAACTGTCAGTGGCAATGCCGGACTCTCTGAGGTAACTGACTGCTTTTCTGGCAATACCTCTAGGATCCTTGGAGAAGGATTCCCCGCTTATCGGATCAACTATGTCGGCGAGAATTGCAAGCGTTTTTCTTTCGGTGAACGGATCTTCAAAAACTCTCAGCGGGTCGGGCCGCAGAATAAGATCTCCGGCTTCCGTCCGGGTCATACCCGTAAGTGTGGATCCATCAAATCCCACTCCGTTGAAGAAAAAATCTTCATCCACCATCAAAGCCGGTACAGTTACATGACGCCAGTGTCCTTTCAGATCGGTGAATCTTAGATCAAGTTCTTCGTATTTCTCGCTCAAAATATTATCAATTTGAATTTTCACTGTTTTTTTGGATAACACTTCTACCCTCCTGCTTTTGTCTCTGATTCCCGAATACATGAATCAACAATTTCGTCAAGATATCTCTGCATATCGGATCCGGGCATCCCGCCGGTATTTTTGCCGTCAATAAAAAACTGTATTCCGGATGGAGTGCCTATTATAGCAACATCCGCATCTCTTGCCTCACCTGGCCCGTTTACTTCGCATCCCATTACAGCAATGGTGATATTTCCTATTTTGCCCTCGATACTTTCCTGAACAGATTCCGCAATGCCGGCAACGTCTATCCTGGCTCTGGCGCATGTAGGGCAGCTTATTACCTTTGGAAACCTTCGCCGGATATCGAGTGAAGAGAGTATCTCCCAACCTACAACAGGTTCCTTCTCCGGTGAACCCGAGAGGGAAACTCTTATCGTATCGCCGATCCCCTCCGCCAGCAGAACAGAAAGTGCCACAGCGCTTCTCACGCTTCCAGTAAGTTGTGGTCCCGCTTCGGTAACACCCAGATGAAGCGGGTAATCACATTCAGCTGATGCCAGCCTGTTGACCTCCACTGTAAGCATGGGGTCACTTGATTTAAGTGATAGGACAATGTTCTTGAAACCGGTTTCCTCAAGGAGAGCCAGATGCCTCTGTGCGGTGGCCCACATCGAATCTCTGTTCACCCCTCCGTACTTATCCCGGAGATCACCAGGCAGGCTGCCGGAATTGACTCCTATACGGATGGGAACCTGAAGTTCCAGCGCCTTTTCGGAGATTCTCCAGATATCTGCTTTTCGTCTTATGTTTCCCGGGTTGAGCCTGAGTTTATCCGTTCCAGCTTCAAGCGCCATTATGGCAAGCTCAGGATCGAAGTGTATATCCGATACTACAGGAACAGGCGATTTTTCGATTATACTCCGCAGAGCTGCGGCAGATTCCCTGTCCGGCACAGCCACTCGAACGAGCAAAGCACCATGGGCCGCCAGCATGTTTATCTGGCTGCAGACAGCTTCAATATCTGTTGTGGGAACATTCGTCATGGATTGGACGGATACAGGTGAACTGCCACCTATCGGCAGCCCTCCGACCATTACCTTTCTTGTGTGAGATCTGCTGATACTGATGCCCATTTGCCTCCAGACACAACACCACAATAACATTCAGTTAGGAAATATGCATAAAGGGATGTGTTTTTACAAGTTACCTTGATCAGATAGCACGGGCTGTGATAATCCTGGGCTGACCGGCAAGATCTCTGAATGTGCTTACATCTTTCCATAGAGGATCTTTCTCAAGCATTTTCGAAACTGTTTCCACCTGCTCCCGGTCCAGTTCAAGTGCAAGTACTCCATCCTTGCGCAGAATTGAACAGGCGGAAGTTGTTAATGATGAGACCAGCTCAAGCCCGGAAGCCCCGCCGTCAAGTGCAATCAGGGGATCTCCGTCCCTGACTTCAGCCTCAAGATGATGGATCTGATGCGAAGGAATATATGGAAGGTTGGCTATGATACCGTCGAATTTCCTTACATCCTGCCTGAACGCTTCAACCAGATCGCTCCTTACCATTATCAGGTTCCCGGCTCTGAAGAGTTGTTTATTCCCGCGCGCAAGGATCAGGGCTTCCAGACTGATATCCGTTCCGATCACAAGTGCTGATGGATATGCCAGTGCCAGTGAAACCGCTATTACACCGGATCCGGTGCCTACGTCGAGAATGTATTCCGGCTTCGATAGCTCCTGAATGAACAGTTCTGTAAGAAACTCCGTTTCCGGCCGCGCTATAAGGGCGCCTGGTCCTGCAATGAAGGAACGTCCAAGAAAATCCACTCTTCCTGTGATATGCTGAAGAGGCTCCCTGTTCTTCCGTCTGAGCACTGCCCCTCTATACTGATCCAGGCAGGATCCGTTTATTTCGCATTTATGGTTCAGATATAGATCGTGCCGTTTCCAGTGCATTAAATGACACAGCAGCAGTTCAGCCTCCAGCCGGGGTGATTCAAGCTCGCGCAATTCTTCTTCAGCCCATCTACAGGCATCATGAATGGTCACAGTCCCGACGAGACCTCCGAAAGGAGTTTTTCCTGCTCGGCTTCAATAAGTGGTTCTATGATCTGATCCAGGTCTCCGCCAAGAATGTCTTTCAACGAATGAAGGGAAAGATGAATTCTATGATCGGTGACTCTTCCCTGGGGAAAATTGTACGTTCTGATCTTGGCGCTTCTGTCACCTGAACCTACCATACTCTTCCTGGTTTCGGCCCGTCTGGCCTTCTCCTCTTCCTGCTTTTTTGCCAGCAGTCTCGATCTGAGAACTTTCATAGCCTTTACCCTGTTTTTATGCTGGCTTTTCTCATCCTGACAGGATACAACAAGTCCAGTGGGTATATGTGTGATCCGCACTGCGGAATCCGTTGTGTTGACACTCTGCCCTCCGGGGCCTGAAGAACGGTAAACATCTATTCTGAGGTCTTCCTGGTCGATGCTTACCTCTATCTCCTCAGCCTCGGGGAGTACGGCTACAGTACAGGCGGAAGTGTGAATCCTTCCGGAAGTTTCAGTCTCGGGAATCCTCTGTACTCTGTGTACGCCTGCTTCGAATTTAATCCGGCTGTAGACCCCCTTTCCTCTCAGAGCGAATGTAACTTCCTTGAAGCCTCCTCTTTCGGAGCCACTGCTGCTGAAGATTTCCTGAGACCATCCGTTCTTCTGGGCGTAACCGGTATACATCCTGTAAACGTCTGCAGCGAAGAGGGCTGCCTCCTCTCCCCCTGTTCCGGAGCGAATCTCGATGATAACATCCCTGTTGTCATTTGGATCGGGGGGAATGAGGAGCATTTTCAGCTGAAGCTCAAGCTTATGAAGCTTTGCTTCTATTTCGGGGATCTCCTGGGCAGCAAGAGCGGCCAGTTCCCTGTCATCATCTTCCAGAAGTACCTTCAACTCTTCGAGGGATGAAACGGTTCTTTCTATCTCTCCCGTAGTGTTGAGGATTCTGGACAGACCGGCGCGCTCTTCGGTAAGCGAGCGGATCAGCGATGAATTCTTATGGGTTTCCGGAGAACACAGGCTTTCATCGATTTTCTTCAGTCTCTGTTCCAGGGATTCAATGTCAGATGTCTTCATGTTCCTCCTCCGGGAGGTGTTCCACGTCTCGGGTAAGGATTTCAACATCTGGACCGGGGTTTCTGCCCAGAGAAACAAAAAGGGAAGCAACTGCCACTTCAATCTCCTGAATTCCCGCCTTTCTAGTAGTGAGCTTCTGAAGAAGCAGACCAGGTGCAGTAACAGCTTTTGCAATCGCTGAAGTCTCAAGATGTTTGTCTGCCAGCTTGAGGAGCTCATAGCTCAGGCCCATTACGAGAGGAATGAGAGGCAGATGGTACAGTATTCTAATTAAAGCACTCGGGTTGGAGCCTGTCAGCAGAATAACCAGTGAATCGAAGATTCCGTAGAAGATTACAGTACCAAGCATGACAAGAAGCAGAAAACTGGTTCCGCACCTCTGATGCAGCGGGCTCTGATCAACAGCCATCTCGGCAAGAGGGGAAAGTCCCTTCTCCCAGGCATGAATCGTCTGATGTTCGGCACCATGATATCTGAATAGTCTTCTAATCTCAGGCATGAATGATATGGCACCCAGATATAAAAGGAAGGCGATTATCCGGAACAGGCCCGCGAGTATGTGGATCCCGAACTGCTGACCGGTTTGAACGGAGGAAGAGCCACTTTCAAGTATCCATTTACTGCACTGCAGGGGCAGCCAGGCGAACAGTAAGATCGCGAGAGTGAAAGCAAATGCAGTAGTGAGAAATGTAGCTGCACCGGATTTGCCTTTACCACTGCTTTTTTTATCCGGGGCTGAGTGGTCCTCTGCGATTTCTGCTGACCAGTTAAGGGCTGCAATGCCGAGTCGCAATGTGTCGATCAATGTCGCTGCACCCCTGAAAACAGGCTTTTTCCATATAGTGCCGCAGTCTTTGAGTTCCTTCATTTCCAGTTTTCTGGCAATGATACTTCCCTCCGGGGTTCTAACCGCAACTGCGGTGGAAACAGGTGAACGCATCATCACTCCCTCGATTACCGCCTGTCCACCTGCTTTCGATTCTTCTGGAGCGTTCTCTGTTGCCGGAAAGTCTTTCATTCTTCTCCTAATGGATGTGTGCCGCAAAAAACGGAGAATAAGGAAGGGGGAGCATTGAAGCTCCCCCGGTCCTGCTCAGATTCTACAGTTACTTTGCGCTGTCTTCTTTTTTCCCGTACCTCTTCAGGTACTTGTCTACTCTTCCTGCGGAGTCAACCAGTTTCTGTTTCCCGGTATAGAAGGGATGACAGTTCGAACAGACATCAAATTTTTTGTCACTGCCCGTTGAGCGGGTTTTGATCTTGTTTCCGCAGGTACAGGTGAATGTGACTTCCCTGTACTCAGGATGTATATCCTTTTTCAATTCACTTCCTCCGTGTTATCATGCAGAATAAATTGTATCATTCTGACATTGTACCCATTGCGTCAAGGAATCTCTTGTTCGATTTATGCTTCGAGAGCTGTTTCTTCAAGACTTCCATGGCTTCAACCGGATTCATGTCAACAAGGATCTTTCTCATGATCCATATTCTGCTTAAGCTTTCCTCGTCAACCAGAAGTTCTTCCTTCCGGGTGCCTGATTTTGTTATATCTATAGCAGGCCATATTCTTCTGTCCGCAAGACGCCTGTCAAGAACTATTTCCGAATTACCAGTGCCTTTGAATTCCTCGAATATAACCTCATCCATTCGGCTCCCAGTATCCACCAGAGCTGTCCCGATTATGGACAGGCTTCCTCCTTCAACAATGTTCCTTGCAGCGCCGAAGAACCTTTTCGGTTTCTGGAGGGCATTGGAGTCTACTCCTCCGGAAAGGATCTTGCCCGAATGGGGCATAACCTGGTTGTTCGCCCTTGCAAGCCTTGTAATGGAATCCAGGAGAATCACAACATCGTAACCGCTTTCAACAAGCCGCTTGGCTTTCGAGAGTACTATATCTGCTATCTGGATATGTCTTTTGGGGTTCTCATCAAAAGTGGACGCAATAACCTCACCTATCACATTTCTTCTCATGTCCGTAACTTCTTCAGGACGTTCGTCAATGAGTAAAACAATGAGTTTCGTGTCGGGATGGTTAGCGGATATGCTGTTTGCCAGATGCTGAAGCAGTATGGTCTTACCGGCTCTTGGAGGAGACACTATCAAAGCCCTCTGTCCCTTTCCTAAGGGAGCAAGAAGATCGAGTATTCTGCCTGACATGTTCTCCGGAGTTGTCTCGAGAAGAAATCGCTCTTCCGGATAGTAAGGAGTGAGTTTGTCGAACGAGGGTCTGTCCTTAAGTTCTTCAAGGCTTTTCTCGTTGACACTTTCTATTCTGAGAAGGGCCAGATACTTCTCTCCGTTTTTCGGTTTTCTCACCTGTCCAGAAACGGTGTCTCCGGTATTCAGGGAAAAACGTTTGATCTGGGATGGAGAAACATAAATATCTGTGGATGATGGAAGATAGCTGCCTTGATTAGATCTAAGAAATCCGTATCCCTCAGAAAGAACTTCAAGGACACCTGTTGAAAACTCAAGTCCGTTTTTCTCCGTCTTGTTTTCAAGCAGTTTAACAATGATATCTTTTTTTCTGATTCCGCTGACTTTTTCGAGTCCTTTTTCCTTTGCCAGGGCCTGAAGTTCAACGAGCGTTTTCTCTTCAAGGTCAGTCTGCGATAATCCGGGCAATGGTTTTCTGCTCATTTGTCCTCTTAAGTTCGGGTTTGGCCAGTGAAATACAAGGGTCGGAAGCACCAATTAAGAAAGTCGGCTCTGTATATTATTGATAGTTATGCGTACTCAGACTTTAATATATTTTTTCGTGCTGAGCTGTATCAGGGGATCTTTCGATGATTTCCATATAAGCAGCATATTAATCTGAAATTTTATCCTAATCGTCAACCCCCTGCTGGACAGCATTGTAAAAGCCATCGGGACGACAACCTTCTATTTGCACATATTCTAATCTTCTTAGTGCCTGAAAAAAGAGTGCTGAAATAATAATTATTGGAGAAACGGACATTTTAAGAATCCCGAAAATTACCGGACATGCTGCACTGCTGGTGCTGTTCCTTGTGCTGGCTTCAGGCAGATTTCGAAGCAGCGGATCGTACGCCTCTGATCCTGTTCTCTTTCTGCTTGGAACCGGACTGATGCTGCTCTGCGCGGCACTCGCACAGCTGGCTCAGAAGAGGATCGGCGGCAGGATAACACTATACTGGATCTGTGCAGGCCTTCTTCTAAGCGTCCAGCTTACGGGAGGCTCTCACAGTATCTTCTATTCGGTCTACCTGCTTTTTCTTTTATGGGCATCGCTGCCCTCGAATGGAGGGTCTGCAACCGAGCTGGGTCTTATTATAGGCTTCACCGAAGCATTTTCCCTTCTCAACGCCTCAATCTGGACGGGGGGAGAATCACTTATCTCCCTGCTTATTCCATTACTCCTTCCGGCATTGAAAGCGCTTCTTGTTCCTTTCCTGTTCGGTCTTGCGTCGGACTGGCTGATGGAGAGGGAATTCTTTGCAGGGGATGCTGTTCACACAAACGCGAAGAGCAGGAGCGGGAAAGAAGATACGGATCAACCACTGATTACTTCGGGTGCTTACTATCCCCTTCTTCAAATCATACACAGGAACAGCAGGGCAGATTCAACATGTTTATTTGTCCGAAGCGATGATGGATTTTACCGGATGACTGAACATGAGTCAGGGGATAAAACAGTTATTTCCAGGTTCATGCTTCCCCGGAAGCACAGACTGGCGAGAATTGTAGAGAACAGCAGCGAAACTGTTATTGTCAGAGCGGACTCAAGAGAAGAACGCTCGGAACTTTCCCCTTATCGTTTTCCCGGGGTGGGTGATGAGGGCTCTCTGTGGATTGTCATCTGTCCCCTGATAAGAGAGAAGAAGATCGAAGGTTTTCTACTGCAGGATTTTTTGGATGAAAGACCATCGGACAGCATCGTATCCGATCTGGTGAATTTCTCTGGAATTTTTCAAAAAGCATCCAGCGGAGAGGTTTCCGCTCCCGGGGATGAGTTATCCTGGATAGTAAAACTAGTTAACGTGTGCAATGAGAACAGCATGGATAAAGCCGTGCAGGGAATGGCAGGGATACTTGCGGAATTAATACCGGATTCGACGATTTCAATAGCGGATGTCGACAGCAGACAAGGCAGAACAAGCGTATGGGTTTCAAGGGGACCGCTTGCCAGGTGGCGGGGGGGGAAGATCTTCGACAGTTCCGAGGGAATGGCCGGATGGATCATAAAGAACAGAGTTCCGTGCAGCAGATCGAGGATCAGATCAGGTGGAAAGAATGTGCATGCGTTCACCCTCGAATCGGGAATGCATGACAGGGCAGGGAGCTGTATGGGTGTTCCCGTTATCAGGGAGAAAGAAGTTATCGCCCTGATAATGGCTGAACATAAGGACGATAATGCGTTTATGGAGCATCACGAAGGAATTCTGCTGACAGTGGCCGGAATGTTCTCAATGAGGGAGGAGCTTGCCGGGCTGAGACAGAAATTCAGGAATATCTCAGGCAGGGATACGCTCACCGGGCTTCCAGGCATATCCCTTCTGGACAGATACCTTCATCATATGGCAAAGGAAGTACAGACATATGGCTGGTATGTTGGTGTAATAGTAGCAGATATTGATGATTTCGATTCAATGAATCGAAAGCTTGGCTACAGCGAGGGAGATCGTCTTTTGAAGGATGCTGCTATCCGTTTTCGTGACTGTTTCTCAGATGATGTGTTCATTGCCAGGATAGGATCTGACAGTTTTGCTGCCTGCATTCCAAAGGCTGGGAAAGCGGTTATGGAAGCTATGAGTCAGAGGGCAGTAGATGCCCTCTCGTTCGTGTATATGGGAAACAAATCTGATTCCCAGATATCGGTTTCCGCTTCGATCGGCGGCGTTTACACTCATATAAACAGAAAGGTTCTACTGCTCACCGGACAGGCTGAGAAGAGTGTATCGGATGCCCGTGCAGCTGGCCCTGGAACGTACATTGTGCGAAAGATCGATCTTTCCGGAACGGAGACAAGTCCGTAATGACGAAGGCTCTCTATAAATGTACAGTGAAAAGAGGCTTCCTTCTTCTTATGCTTGGAGGGATATTCTACATCAGCCATCAACCATCGTTGAAAGTAATTCCTCCGATTTTTATTCATCAGGATAAAGTTCTGCACGCAGGCATGTATTTTCTTCTTTTTATATCTATGATGGTTAACCGGGACATATGCAGGGGATTTCATCCCGTTCCGGTCATGTTTGTCTCAGGGATAGTCTATGCCCTCAGCGATGAGATACACCAGAGTTTCGTTCCCGGGAGAGACTGCTCAGCCGGAGATCTGCTCGCGGATATCACCGGTCTTGCTGTTGGTCTTGCGGTATATTTATGGTATCGTAAGTCGTATATGAAGAGTGGTTGATGAGTCTTCGGATTCTTCTTGACATCAATTCCATTTTGGTTAAGATTCTATATTGGTGTTTAGCTGTACGAGTATATGAAAATGTATGAGTACTTTTGTATTTTTTGTAAGTAACCCAAACCGAATGAAATCGAGAGGAGGTGCCAGGTATGCTCAAGACGAGAACGAAGTGGTTCTGTCTTGGACTCCTGAGCGTGTCACTGCTTTTTGCAGCATGCGGACCCAGCGCCGAGGAACTTCAGGCAAGAGACGATGCCCGTGCAGCGGCTTTAGCTGCCGAAGCAAGGGCCGATGGGCTTGAAGCGGAACTTGTGAGTCTTCCTGGTGAAATTGCTGCGAAGCAGGAACAGGTAATAGCTCTTGAAGCAGAACTTGCTGAACTTCAGCAGGAATATTACGCACTCGGTGGCGGAACCCGATAGCAAGGAAAGGGGAAAACAATGAAGCGTACAATAGTATTAGCTCTGATGATTTGCCTCGGACTTGCATCAACGGGTCTTGCCAAGACCTGGACAGCCGAGGAACTTTCAGCGTATTCACAAGCTGAAATCGAAGCAATGGGAGATGATGATATTCATCTTCAGATAGCCTACTGGGAATGGAGAAAAGCCGAGGCAGATGCCCGTATAGCTGAGCTTGAGCCTCAGGTCTTTCCTCTTCGCGAAATACGTGATGATCTGGATGCACAAATCGCTCAGCTTACAGCTGAGATCAATGCCCTCAATTCAGAGATTGCACGCCTTCTTGCCGAAGGTGTCAACCATACGATTATTGAGGGAGAGAGCCTCTGGCTGATAGCATCCTATCATTACAACTACGGTGATGGTTCACAGTGGCCGCTCATATACGAACGCAACCACGACACTATCAGCGATCCTAACCTTATCTACGCAGGACACTCTCTCTGGGTGCCGCTGCCGATGCTCAGCAGTTACTCAATTATCGAGGGGGACTACCTCGGTAAGATTGCAGGGTTCAGCAGGGTCTACGGTGACAGAGGCATGTGGCCGCAGCTGTACGAAGCAAATCGCGATATAATCAGCGATCCCAACCTGGTATACCCCGGTCAGATTCTTGACATACCTCGCGGGCAGGTTTTTGGAGGATCACGCTAGAATTATCAACGGATATGGAAGGCTCTTCACAGTTACTGTGGAGAGTCTTCCTTTTATCTGAAAGAACTTACTGAATGCAGGATCATTCATTAGACAAGAAGATAAACCTTTCGAGAGAATCCGCGGCTAAAATCTTCGGCCCCGGAGACGCCAATCTCAGAAATATTTGCAGAACACTTGACGTTAAGGCAGTTTACAGAGACGGCAGTCTTAACCTTTCGGGCAGCAGAATCGCGATTGAGAAGGCAAAGGCGGTTATTGCAAGGCTGGAGCATGAACTGAAAGTCTCAGGCAGCCTTAGCGATCATAGTGTTGATTCCGCATTGAGTTTTCCTGAAAAACATGATGAATCTCTTGAGCTCTCCGTTCCGGGGCGCGCAGGACGCATACTTCCCAAAACCTCAGGACAGCAGAAATACCTGCGTGCGATAAGAAATTCTGAACTGGTATTCTGTATTGGTCCGGCGGGTACTGGAAAAACTTTTCTTGCTGTAGCCAGTGCTGTTGCTGCCCTTACCGATGGTGAAGTTGAAAGAATAGTTATTTCCAGACCTGCTGTTGAGGCGGGAGAAAGACTCGGGTTCCTCCCGGGAGACCTTCAACAGAAGATAGATCCTTACTTGAAGCCGGTATACGATGCATTGGATGACACCCTGTCACCCTCAAGAGTGCGGCGATCCATAGATAACCGGATTATTGAAGTCGCACCCCTCGCATATATGCGTGGAAGGACTCTGAACAACGCCTTTGTTATCCTCGATGAAGCTCAGAACACTACGATAACCCAGCTGAAAATGTTTCTTACACGGCTGGGATACAGCTCAAGGGCGATTATTACAGGTGATATAACCCAGATAGATCTCAAACCCACCTCAGCTTCAGGGCTGGTTGTAATAAGTCAGATTCTTAAAGACATAGAGGGTATTGAATTCACATACCTTGACCAGAAAGATGTTGTAAGACATCCTCTTGTCCAGGGAATTATTTCAGCTTTTGAACGAGATGAAGGCGGAAAGGAACACTGATGACTGCCACGTTTCTACCCTTCTTCCGTACTGCCCTCCTGCAGTCTGCTGTATGATGAAGATCAAAAATATACTCAGCGGAAGCATTGTTGCAGCCGTGTTCATAGGAACCTTTTATCTGTTTTTCATGCCTGACCGACATATAATTGATATTGAGCTCAGTGTCGGTCAGACCCTCCCTCATGATATCGTTGCTCCCGTCGATTTCGACCTTCCGTACCATGAAGAGGAATTCAGGGAAATACGCAACGCGATGCTTGAATCCATACCTGTACATCTGAAGTTCGACCTGGATGTCTGGCAGCCCCTCCGGAGCAGGCTTTATCCCATGCTGATTCTTGCCACCTACGATTCTTCCTTTGCCCGGGGAATGGTTGATGAACTTGCTTCGATTTACGAAGAAGGCGTGTTCGACCTGGAGGATGTCCGCGAATTTTACGATGGAGAGCAGGCCGTTCTCATCGGCTCCTCAGGCACAGAGGACAGACAGCTTTTCGATATCAACGAAATAGAGGATGTAAGGGATATTCTTGAAATAAGAATGGCGAGATGGAATTTCCCGGGTGATGATCTCAACGAGATATCCTCCATTCTTCGGCCCAACCTCATCGTGAATGACTCCTCAAGGCAGGTGAACGCTGAAACCGCTGTTGCCGGATTCAGAAATATCGACACAACGATAACGGAGGGAAGTATCCTTCTGGAAGCAAATGGGCAGGTAACTTCGCGAACTATAGAATACGTGGATCACCTGAAAAATACCGCAGCGGGAAGTCGGCGATTCAAGTATATGTCAGGTCTGCTTCTACTTGTTCTATTGATATCTGGAATACTGCTCTTCTACATTCATGATATTATGCCGGACACATGGAATACAGCAAACAGGTTCCTCCTTCTTGGCGTGATATGGATTATTTCCTTTGCCGCCACCGGAACCCTGTGGCTGGCCCTTAAGAATAGTACCGCTTATCCCTCTGCATCCCTTGTAACATTCGGAGCGGCCTTAACCAGCATATTCTTTCACAGAAGGCACGCAGTCTTCTTTACCCTGATATTCTCAATGATTCTCGGTCTTGTTCATCCTCATCCCTACTCCATTGTACTGATTTCAGCAGTTTCAGGTATTCTGGCCTCTCTTACAGTGTGGGATGTAAGGGCAAGGCGCAGTGTTCCTGTTGCGATAGGTCTATCTGCAGGAGGGGGTGTTGGTGTTTATCTTCTCCTGCGCATGCTTAACACATCTCTTTATTCACAATCATTGACGGAATCCATTCTGGGGCTTCTTATTGTTCCTGTTATCGGCATAGGTTCCGCGCACGCGCTTCTATTCCTTTTCGAGAGAATTTTCGGAGTCTACACGGTCCTTTCCATTGATGAAGTTAATAAAACCGATCATCCTCTTCTAAAGCAGATGAGGGATGTTGCGCCGGGAACATGGAATCACTCTCAGACTGTCGCTGAACTTGCCGGTCGTGCAGCGGGAGCTGTTAATGCATGGGAATCACTCGCTTCCGCAGGTGGATATTTCCACGATATAGGAAAGATGACCGATCCGGAACTGTTTATTGAAAACCAGAGAAACAGGGAAAACCCACACGACAGCATGAACCCGCTGGTAAGCGCGAGAAAGATCATCGCACATGTAAAAGACGGCGTGGAGCTGGCGGAAAAGGCAAAACTTCCAAGAGCCGTTATTGATATTATACAGCAACATCACGGGGTCAGTCTTACTAAATACTTCTATAGTAAAGCACTGCAGGAATCAAGTGACCAGAGCAGCGTGAAGAAAAGCGATTTTTCCTATGCAGGTCCAAGACCCTCAACCATCGAAGCAGCTCTTGTACTGCTTGCAGACCAGACGGCATCCTTTACCAAGAATCTGACTTCTCCAGAAGGAGTAGCTGAACTGGTCGCAAGGGTTATAGACGAAAATGATCTTGAGGGTGAACTTGACGACTGTCATCTTACTCGAAGAAACCTCAAGACTATTGAAAAGGTGTTCACATCTGTACTCGAAAGTAAATTCTACAAAAGGGTAAGTGATTATCCAATCGGTGATACAAGTGGCTGATATCAATATAATCCTTGAAAATCCGGGGTTCATTGCAGAGGATATAAAGAATCTGATCGGGAATCTGATGGAGGGCTGTATTGAAGTGATCATGGCTGATCCGGGGTATCTCAAGGTACTCAACAGAAAGTACCGCCATATCGATAGATCAACGGATGTTCTTTCTTTTGATCTCTCTCTGAGAGAGGAGGACAGGCCTGAAGGTACGATCTTCGTTGACGGGCGGCTGTTCCCGCCGATGGAAGCATTGCTTGAAAGGATCTTCCACGGTTACCTCCACCTTAAAGGTTATTCACACAGTAACGAACAAGATGCAGACATTATGAGCAGGGAAGTCGATTCTCTTGTAGCTGATGCCCTTGGAAGGCGGGGAGAAAATTGATTACTTCCGCTGTCATATACCTTGCCTCTCTTCTTGTGCTGTTCCTTTCCTCGGGAATCAGATCCTGTATACCTGAGATTATTCTCTCCAAAGGCAGGGATCCTTCAGAACGGAGGCAGGTAGCATTCTTTCACCTCGGGATACTATGGCTGATGAATTTTACCGCTATGCTCTTCTCCGGAGCGGGTGCAATCCTTCTGGCGCGTGAGTCTTCCTCGTATCTTACAATCCCATATTGGCTTACAACACTCATTCTTATTCTTGCCTCATTCATTCTTTCGGTTATCCTGCCTTCTCTTATAGCAAAGAGGAATGCTCTTAAATTGTTGTCCATTCTAAAGGTCCCTTACTGGATAATCTCTCTTCCCTTCCGTTTGCCAGCTCTTCTGATTTTCCGCAGCAGCAGGAATGATAGTTGCGATTCCGCGGACTGGCTTTTCACTCCACCCGATGTTACCTGGCTGGAAAGACGCAGGGAGAAAAGCGATCCTGAGGAATTTGAAAAAGAGCAGGAACTTATGGACAGCATTATTGATTTCTCCGATAAGATAGTCAGAGAGGTCATGGTTCCCCGTATCGACATTGTATGCGCGGAAATACATGCGGATCTGCAAACGGTGGTTGACAAGCTGAAAAAGGCGGGACACTCAAGAATACCTGTCTACGAAGAACGGATCGACAATATCCGCGGATTGCTTTACGCCAAGGATATACTCGTTCTTCTTTCCGAGGATGACAGCAGTTTTGAATTGAAGAGTATTCTGAGAGAACCTTACTTTGTACCCGAGTACAAGATGATCGATGAGCTCCTTCGTGAGTTTCAGGCGAATAGAATACACATGGCAATTGTGGTTGACGAGTACGGCGGAACAGCCGGGCTTGTAACTATAGAAGACATCATGGAGGAAGTCTTCGGAGAGATCCTGGACGAACACGATGAGGAAGCCCTTCTTGTAAAGAAACTCGATGACAACTCCTACATTCTGGACGCCCGCATACCAATTGACGATCTTAACGAACTGCTCACCACTACTTTTGAAGATAATGATTACGAAAGTCTCGGAGGCATGATATACCATCTTATGGGAAAGATCCCCCGCCAGCAGGATTCTGCCGAGCTTTCAGGTTACAGGTTCACAGTTGAACAGGTAAGGGCTCAGCGGATACTCTATGTCAGAGTTGAACTCCTTGAAAACCAGAGGGAAGAATCGGACTGATGTTCCCTTCGGAACCCTTCGGAGTGTGAACTATATGCAGGCTAGAACGACAACATCCTCATTTGTTCTTCGCAGAGTCCGATGGAGTGAATCATCCCTGATACTGACACTCTACTCCCTTGATTTCGGCAGAATATCAGTTATTGCCAAAGGAGCTCTCCGGCCAAAGAGTTCGTTCTTCGGAAGAGTTGAACTCATTTCCATGGTTGATCTTTCACTTTCAAGAAGGGAGGGCAGAGAACTGGATACAGCAACCGAAGCTTCGGTTATCAACCATTATGAGTCAATCCGCAGTGATCCGGAAGCTTTCGTTCATTCCTGCCTCTTCATCGAATGGCTTCTGCACTCGCTAAGAGGTACAGAACCGTCTCATCAAATGTTCCATCTTATT
>JAUWSL010000071.1 GCA_030610085.1 Candidatus Aegiribacteria sp. | reverse complement strand
CTATGGGGTCTCCAGAAGTGTTCGTAACGGTTCCCCAGATACCGTAGGTGCTGTATGTAAAAAACTCAAGTATTGCCATATAATGTGCGTTTGCAACACCGGGCCAGTCGGATACATGCTTATTCTCATGTACTTCGATGGTATGATCGATAGTTCCGCATTCACCGTAGCTCCAGTCGTTTACATCACCGTTAATGATATACCAGATGGCTCCGGGATATGCTATCCAGAAACTGGTACCGAAATAGTTCAGTATCCCCGGAGAGTAAGCGTAATCCAGAGCCTGTTGATGAACGACTCCCGAATCTTCGGGAAGGGGAACCAAGGTGTAGTTCCAGACTGTATTGATGCAGGCGGCCCCGCCATGAAGGGAAAGACCCGTTATGAAAGGATTTATGAAATTCTCTATATCCGGCCAGTTCTGCATGGTGAGATCTCTGAGGGCGGTAGTTTCCGGTTCACTGAATGGAGCAGGCCCACCTCCGTTCCACATATAGCTGAGGTTCCTGTTCAGGTCGACTCCGTTTGCGTTATACCGCTGGTTATTATAGTAGCCATCAGGATTGAGAACCGGAATTATCCAGGTTTCGGCGGTGTTTACAACGTATGTACACATCGAGCTTGTGGCGTAATTATCCGTCATTACCTCAAGGAAGTGCAGGGTGGAAGTTACGGATGCCTTTTCATCCCCATGTATTCCTCCGTGAATTCTCATCTCGGGTTCGATCTCTTCTGTGGAAGGATTATCTGAAACGACAACAGCTACAATAGGCCTGTCCTGTACGCTGGTGCCTATTGTCACCTTTCTGCAGATATCCGGATGGGCGGCGACAACGGCATCTATCGCGTCGTATATATCCTGAAGAGTCGGATATGGAACCGTGGGTAAAGTCACAGGTACGGGAACAGGGCTGAAGCCCATATGACGAAGCATCTCCTCCTGAGCTGCATCGACATAGATGATGGCCTTTCCGCCGTATGCCTGCTCGATAAGGAATCCCTCTTCTTCAATGATTTTGATGTCCGACATTGTGATGTCTCTGAGTGTTACAGAGTAACGAGGAACAGAATAGCTGAAATTGTTCGACAGCACGGTGCTTCCTGCAGAGGCGATTGCTGCCGTCAGAAAAATCATTACTGTGAGATATCTGCGCATTTGATCATATCCCTTCGGAAAATAAATATTGTTATCATTTAAGGAAATGCAGAAACGCTAATATGGTTCCTGAATGTCGCATAAGTCAAGCCATCCGGGGATTTACCACTTGGCAAACGAACGGGAAAAGATGTAGTATATGGCCTTTCGGGGCGTGGCGCAGTTCGGTAGCGCACCTGCTTTGGGAGCAGGGGGTCGCCGGTTCAAATCCGGCCGCCCCGACCATTTCTATTTACCGAGGATATTCCGGAGTTTCCTCCACCTGTCCGTTGTTTCCCGTTTACTGCTCCACAGTAGATCCTTAATGGCTTCCCTGTCATCCTCAGTACCGAAGCAGATAAGGTTGTCATCCTCCGAAAGTCGGAAATCTCCAGAGGGACTGTAAACATAGCTGTCGTCTCTTCTCCTGACGGCTATTATCACAACACCTGTTTTACCATGCAATTGCAGCTTTTTCAGTGTCCAACCGGCTGAGGGGCATCCCATGCTTATTTCTATACTGAGATAACCCTCGGTTTTTTCCCTGGCAAAGACAATTCTGTCAAGAAACTTCGCAACATTGGGTCGTATCATTTCATTTGATATTCTGAACCCCTCCGCGGTATCCTGATTGACAGTCCTTCTGGTCCCCACGAGTTTCAGTTTTCTTTCGGCAGAGATATCGGATGCAACCGAGTATATCTCCAGTTCGGGGTTGATCCTTATTGCGGAAAGGCTGAGGAACACATTGCTTCTATCATCCGGAAGCACACAGAAAAGCGCCCGTGCATCGATCAGGGCTGATTTGTTGAGTATACTGTCAGTCAGGCAGTTGCCCTGCACTGTTCCAATACTCTCTCCAAGATCTGCTGCTCTTTTCAGAGCTTCGGGATCCAGATCAACAGCCGTAACTGTAAAACCGTGCCTGACAAGTTCCTTGATAACGAAAAGTCCCGTTTCACCTGCTCCGCATACCGTACAGAGGGAACCGCTGTTATCGGAATAACTCACAGTTTTTTCTCCCTTCTGTGCCGGTGCAGCGTTCTGGCAAGAAGCTTAAGCTGTTCGGGAGATTCTATGGCAAGAAGAACATCAGCCTGTTCAAGCATATAGTCCGCTCCGGGATTGTAGACTATTGAATTGTCCTGTTTCATTATCGCGAACACCGTTATACCAGTCTTGCGTCCGAGGCTGATGTCTCCCAGTGTCTTTCCTGTCGAGGGGCAGTCCTCCGTTATCGTGTATTCCTCTATTCTGCAGTCATGGTCCTTGCTGTCAATCATCTTCTCCATAAAATCGATGGTTTCCATGTTGAGAATACCCGCAACAAGCTTCTTTCCAACCGCGATAGCCGGGGTGAAGGAAACTTCCGCTCCTGCCAGTGCAAGCTTTTCCTCGTTTTCCTCACCGGCTGCCCTGCATACTATCTTGAGGTCCTTATTCATCAGATGTGCTGTGAGTGTCAGATAGAGATTTTCGCTGTCATCCTGAAAGACGGATACAAACCCCCTTGCTTTCCTTATCCCGGCCTCTGCGAAGAGCACGTCATCCGATCTGTCCCTTGAAAGATAGAAGAAACCGCTTCTTTTTCTGAGATTGCACGGCGGGTTCAGATCCGAATCAATACCCACAACGGGTATTCCTGTTCTAAGGAACTCCGATATGACAACACTTCCGGCTCCGGTGCATCCGCATACGATATAATGATCCTTAAGACGCGATATGTTCTTCAGGAGCAGGCGGCGTTTCATGTTCTCCGCAAGACGTGTTCCAACAAGGTAGGCAACGAAATTGGCATTCACGTATAGAATTGCCATGTATGCTATAAGAACAAATATGGTAACCCAGATATTGTAAGCCCTCCGCCATTCCTCATCCATGAAGTCGTAAGCGTATTCTCTGATGACGTCGTCAAATCCGATTGTGGTGATAGTGATTGCGGTCATGTAGCCGGAAAGCAGAAGTTCACCGGTAAAAGTGCTTTCATCAAGCTGCATTTCTATTTTGGCTATCTCTGACAGCTGGGAATCGGTGGGTGATTCCAGATTTTGAAGGTTCTGAAGTGTGTCTGTGAGCTGGTTCTTTACCAGACCTGATTTATGGGTAGTGAATATCATGAAACCGGTAACGCCTACGCTCATAACGAGCACGAAAAGAGTCAGAGCCACAGCTATCTTGCTCGAAAGGAAGTACGCAAAACCACGCCATTTGACGATCCTGGAGAACAGGCTGCGGGAGTGCCCGGATCTGAACCGGAGTGTCATTATTTAAACTTTCAGCTGTTTGAGATCATCGGGTGAAATGCTCCACAGTTTATCGAATGCTTTTTCCCATGTTCTTGCTGTTGCCATTTTCCTGGCATTTCTGCTTATCGACTCCCTTAATTCTTTGTTCTGAGCGATTTTCAGGATGCTGCAAGCCATGGATTCGGGATCGTGGCTTGCGAAAACAAGCCCTGTATTTCCAGGTTCGATTATTTCCTGGGGTCCTCCCCTGTCGCTGACTATTGCGGGGAGTCCGGAAGCCTGCGCTTCAAGGACGGAGTTTCCATAAGTATCGGTGGAACTGGGGAAAACGAATATGTCACATGATGCATATGCCCTGGAAAGATCTTCTCCATGAAGTACTCCGCAGAAGTAGCATCCTCTTCCGCTGAGCTGATTGACGAGATCACCTCGAAATGGGCCGTCTCCGGCCAGATAAAGCTCAAGATCAGGCATTGTGCTGCGGGCGATAATGAATGCCTTCGCAAGTATATCCAGATCTTTTTCGCGGGAGATTCTCCCGGCATATAGAAGTTTCATGGATTCAGGATTCCCGCCGAACCTCAGCAGGAAATCATCCGATCTCCATTCCGGTGAGAAAAGGCTGCAGTCGGTTCCCCTTGGAAAGAGCTTCATTCTATCTCTTGAAATCCCCATTTTCTCAAGATCGTCCATGTAGTATGTGCTGGGAACCATGACTATATCCACATTGCTGTAGAACCATGCCGCGGCCGTCCCGGCAAACTCCCCCATCTTGCCATCCTGTGCGATATGGTTCACATGCCTTGGATAGTCCGTGTGGTATATACCCGCAGCAGGAATTCCAAGAATCCTTGATATACCCAGCGCAGCAAATCCAACAGGGCCAGGCGTGGATATGTACATCATCCCGAACCCTTCATCCTCCACGAACCGCAGGACCTCAAGAAAAGGTGGAATTGAAAGGAGTTTTGAACGGTAATCAGGAACGGGGAACTCACGGATAGGGGGAAAATTCACCACCCATCCCGGAAAAGAGAGCGGTCGACTCTGGGATGCGATCACCGCCATCTCCTTTTCCATGTCCATGGACAGCCTGCTGAATTTCTGAATCGTCCGTGAAACACCGTTAAGATCATCTATTGTATCGGTGAACCAGACCCTTCTGTCAGGATTTTTCAGGTTTCCGGAGATTTCCGGTGAAACCTCAGAAGCGATGTTTTCAACTGCCTCTCTCCCCTTCTTTCTGCTGAGATATGCCATGGGATAGGGAATATTCAGCAGGATAACAGGGATTAAAGCGGTGAACGCTTCAAGAGCATCAAGCAGCCTGCCGTCCGTGATTCGTTGAAACAGCAGTGAAGAATAATGCTGGAACAACTTATTACTGAGCCTGTTAAGTATTTCAAATGTACGTTCGTCTATTCCTTCAGCTTCCAGTTCGGGGCTCCCCGAACGAAGGTTCAGATCCTTGCCGATCTCGATGAGCTGATCAGCGAAAATCGTTTCAAAACCCGGTTTCCCGGATTTCCGGGCTTTCTTGATAAACTGATGGAAAAGGAAATCCGCCTTATGCCATACGGTGGGTTCAACGGAAGACATAGACGGCCTGAAGAATCTGTCTGCGGCCATGGTTGCTATTGCGGGTACTTTCTGGGCGGTCAGCCTGTCTCTGTAGAAGGAATATGCGATGGAGTAGACGGAATAGGCGGAACGGATAGCGTTGCCGTGCTCTCCCCTCGGGAGGCCTTTCCCATTGCTTATCTGATCCAGATAATCTTCCAGGTTCTCTGCATCCGCAACCTCGGTACAGGTCAGACCTATGAACCTGCCGCAGTGATCGTCCGATCCGCCTGTGAAACCGGTGAAATCAGGGTCGCTCTTTATCGATCTGGCAATTGGAATGACCGACTCGTTCTCCAGTCTTGATCTTGTTCCGTTTAGAGATTCGATCAGACCGATCCTTTTTACGACGGTTACGAATTCATCTGTTTTCAGATCCGTATCAGGGAAATAGAAAGGGTGAGCAAGTGAGTGGGTTATGCATTTATCCTCGAGATAATCCATAAGGGATGGGAATGAATCTCTGCATTCAGCGATTTCTTCATGCTGCTGCTCCGTGATGTTGAATGCAAGGATATGAACCGAAGTCCTGGTTCCCGGAAGGTATGTTCTTATTTCCTCACTGATGAAAGTACCCGGAAGGTGAGATATGCTCAGAGCTCCTTCTATCGTGTTTATATCGGTGATGGTGACGAAATCCATGCCGCGCTTCCGCGCGAGTTCGTATATCAGTTCGGGCGGTGTGAAGCTTTCCGGAGCCTTGAGCGATCGGAGAGCCCATCTCCCGGATTCACTCGAATACTTTGAATGAACGTGAAGATCACATGAAAGAGCAGCCATTCTACCTCCAGGATTAACAGGTGAGTATCATAAGAAAGTATCTGGCTTCGGTCACGCGCCTGGGGGCCGGGCCTAACATCTAAACATTCATGAATGGGGTCGGGCCTAACATCTTAACATTTGTTACATATTTAACAATCAAAATGTTTAGATGTTAAGCCCGACCCCTTATCCGCTAATCCGTTAGACCCGGCCCCTAATTCTATCTTTCTACTACGACTATCCCCTGCGGGCCTTCTCCTGCTGTAAGAGAATCGAGAATAACCTTTGATGTCCAGTCTGCAATATAAACCATGTTGTTATTGAAATCTGTGATGTACATTGTATCAGCGATGCATGCAAGACCGCATGTACCCCCGGCACCTGTATTCCACGTATCGATGAGAGTACCGCCTTCATCGTAAAAATATATGTTACCTGACGACCAGCCGTCCCCTGCCGCATAACCTGATCCTGCTTCTACAGGATATCCTGGTGATCCACCGGTATCTATCTGAGTGAGTATCTCCATATTGACAGGGTCCACAATTGATATCAATCCATCACCTGTATAGGTTGTGGTCATCGCATGCACCATGCCTGTTTCACTGAAATATCGCATGAAGCATACGTTATCAGGTGTAGCTATGGAATCAATAACATTTCCAGTTGAGGCATCAAGGACTGTTATTCCTCCAGTTATTGTGGAATCGGGCCAATATTCTCCGTGTCCTACAAGGACCCTGTTTCCGGTCGATGCTATTGAGGTGGGATTGCCTTTTACATCGATGAGCGATACCGAACCTCCCGGACAGAGATCGACCTTCGCAACCTGGCTCGTCATGAGAAGAGTAATCCACAGATACTCACCATCCCATGACATGTGGTAAGGATTGCTGCCGGCAGGAAGATCGATATGAAAAAGCTCTCCACCGGTTGAATTCACGTCAAAAACCTTAATATTCCTTGAAAATGAGTTTGCAACGGCGATCCTGCCCTCCTGGTATGAGATGATATCGCTTGGTAAATCACCTGTGACGTAAGCGCTGGTAACCAGCGAATCGCTTTCGGGGAAGTAGAGATCAATCGTATTGCCCAGACCGTTGAACCATGCGATCACCGGGCCGCCTGGAGTGGGTCCGGGATCGGGTTCAAGAGGCGAATTGCATGATGCAGCAATAAGGCTTATCAGTAATGCGAAGATCAGAGCTTTTGATGCGGTGTGGTATCTATTCATCTATTCTTTTCCTTTCAGTTTCCGTTCCATTCTATTCCAAAGTGCAATGTCCTCGGTTTTCCGGAGTATCCGCTGGTTTCCTGGTACTCTTCGTCAAACAGATTCTCCGCAGAGGCGTTGATAGAGAAGCTTCCCATGAATTCAGGATGAAGATCGACTCCCGCTGAGTAGACCGTATAAGCAGGCATCCATGATGTTTCACTGTAGTTTTTGAATCTTATGCCCATACCACCTGCGGATACTGACCAGTGAACCCAGCGTGGGAATTTCAATCCTGCCTGTGCACCGAAGGTGTAATCAGGTGTATACGGCAGAGTTCTGCCGAAGTTCACCGATTCAATACTGTTGTCCGTGATTTCCAGCAGCGTAAGCGTACCCGTTATTTCGAAAGGATCACAGGAAAACCAGGCTTCAGCTTCGATACCTTTTCGGAGGGCGCTTGCTATGTTCACGGGAGACCATTTTCCGTCCTCCCCGGGCTCCCACCTGATAAGGTCCTCGGTTTCCGCTGTAAAACCCTTTATCGATCATTTCAGACGGTCAAAACCGCTCAATGAAATCCCGGCCTCGAATTCGACTGAGGTTTCCGGCAGAAGATAAGGATTCCCCAGAGCGAAATTGTCCTCCGGCCAGTAAAGATCGTTGAGTGAAGGGCGCCTGAAACCTGTCGATGCTGAAGCATGCAGCAGAAGGAGCGAATCGAGCGCAGGAAGCCCCGCTGAAATGGTTGATGCGAGCATGGTTCGTTCGGAAGGGACTGCATTGACGGATGCTGAGGCTGAGAGAGACATTCCGTCGGTGTATCCCGCTGTCAGCGCTGCTTCGCCGGTCAGCCTCTCCCTCTCACCTATCGAAGTGCTGGATACATGATCCAGGGAAGATCTTGCGGAGGCACCAAAATTGAACGACCGCATTGGAAAACTGTACTCGGCTGTCAGATCACCGCTGAATTCATCATGCGT
>JAUWSL010000007.1 GCA_030610085.1 Candidatus Aegiribacteria sp. | reverse complement strand
GGTTTACTGATCTTGAGAACGATGCCTTCGGGGTCGATTTCCGCATCGTACCCGGCTGTTGCCGCTACCTTTACAGAATCGGGAATCAGATTTTCCCTGCTTCCTTCTGCGAGAAAAACAGCAACCGCCTCAGATGGGAAGAACCTTTGCAGAGCCTTTACGATTTCCTTGCATATCTTGTCCAGGTCCTGTGTCGAGTTAAGTTCTCGACCTATTACCGAGATGGTTTCAAGCTCCTCGTTTTTCTTTCTCAGGTTCTCCCTTAAAGTAAAGCCCTCAGTTTCATCGTTTGCCATAATAACGATTCCCGCGAAATGCCCGGCCCTCTGAAATGGAAGATAATTGACATTCAAAACCAGGTCGTCCGCACCGGCTCGACTGATAAGCACCCTCCTGTTCAGAACAGGTTTTTCCTCCTGTAGAGCCTGGAGGAACGCGTTACCCTCTCCTTGTGTAAGAACAGGCAGCACTTCCCTTATCTGATTCCCCTTCAAATCATCAATATCTTTTCCGAACAATTCACTGACCCTTGGTGTCACCTGCAGAAGAATACCCGAATTATCAACAACAAGTATGCCTGAATCAAGACTGTT
The DNA here is from genome assembly GCA_030610085.1 of Candidatus Aegiribacteria sp. GTDB lineage: Bacteria > Fermentibacterota > Fermentibacteria > Fermentibacterales > JCC-6 > Aegiribacteria. The sequence continues at coordinate 30,163 of JAUWSL010000007.1, read as the reverse complement.
CATGATAGCGGACATCTGTTCCCGCTCATCGGTTACGTCCTCGAGTATCATTGCGCTGAGCAGCGCCTCCGAAGCATGAATAGCGTAATGCCTCAGAGCTTCAAGATCCGTTTTTTCAATCTTGCGTCCGGTTAGAAACCTGTCACACCGTATGAGACCGATTGGTCGTCCTGCAGCTACAAGGGGTGAATATACATAGTTATTGGACCCTGCCCACCAGAGCCGTTCATCAGGCAGATCGATATCCAATGAGCTGATCTGAGCAAGTTCTCTGATCGCCAGTCCCGCAGGAAGGTCAGCGCAATCCCGCATATGAATTGAATCCGGTATATCTGCAAGGTTCCTGCCCCGTGCGACTTCTGTTATCAGTTCATCCGTCTGTTCCAGATATCTGGACAGCCAGACCCTGTCGAAACTCAATCCGGTGAGAATACTGTTTGCCATTCTCTTGAAGATCTCACGGACGCTCATAGTCCTTCCCAGTTCCTCGGTAAGGTTCCAGGTGGCTTCAAGTCTGTTAACTCTGTTTTCAAGATGACCGCAAAGTTTTTCCAGAACAGCTTCTCTATCCGGTGGACTGCCCCGTGATATGCTGTGATCAACGCTCGAAATGGCACCTTCTACGAGGGACCTGCAGAGTGAAACAAACTCTTCAGGACGTACAGGGAGTTCCTTGACGCTGTCAGCTCCTGCCCACTCGGCTCTCTGGCGAAGGTAAGCATCAAGCCCGGGTGTCAACAGAAGAAAGGGGACCTCCGAAGTGGCTGGCTCCCTCTTAAGGTATCGGCATGTTTTCAACCCATCAAGCATGGGAAGAAAATAGCCGCAGACTACGAGAGAAGGCGTGGAAACGGCTGCTTTCGCTATGACTTCCATACCCGTAGTGCAGGATATTACATTGAATCCTTCAAGTCTGAGCACTTTCCCAAGAACCTGGAGAAGGCCAGTATCGCTATCTGCGATTATTACACTTTTATTCCCATGCATCTCTCAAACACCATCTCCATCGGGACGAAAACTGCGAAGGTTAGATTTTAGCTTCAATCTCCGCCTGGGCAGCCGCAAGTTTTGCCACAGGAACCCGGTACGGGGAACAGGAAACGTAATCCAGACCCACCGAATTGAAAAAACGGATTGATTTTGGATCACCGCCGTGTTCTCCACAGACTCCGATTTTCAGATCAGGTTTTGGTTTGCGGCCCTCCAGAACTCCCATCTCCACAAAGCGTCCTACACCATCTATGTCTATGGATGTGAAAGGGTCCTCCTCATAGATGCCCATCTTCACATAATCATCGAGAAAAGCACCCGCATCATCCCTTGAGAACCCGCATGACATCTGCGTAAGGTCGTTTGTTCCAAAACTGAAGAAATCAGCGTATTCAGCAATTTTTGCGGCGTCTATCGCAGCACGGGGGATCTCTATCATGGTTCCTATGCGGTACTGGATGTAATCATCCGCGATACCTCTGTCTTTCAGAATAGCATCGATAATATGCTGAGCTCTTTCCCGGGATATTCGCAGCTCTTCAGGATGTCCGACCAGCGGGATCATTATTTCAGGGAGTACATCGGTACCGCCTTGCTTCACCTCTATGGCAGCTTCCATGATCGCTCTCACCTGCATATCCGATACTTCAGGATAGATAAGTCCCAACCTGCATCCTCTATGACCGAGCATTGGATTGAATTCGTGGAGCTTATCGACTGTGCTCTTTATTTTCTCAACCGGAAGATCCATCTCTCTGGCCATCTCGAGCTGTCCCTCTTCATCCTTGGGCAGGAATTCATGCAGGGGAGGATCCAGAAGCCTTACGGTACATGGACGTCCATCAAGCTCCCTGAAGATAGCTGCAAAATCACTCCGTTGCAGAGGCAGAAGTTCCTCGAGGGCATCATTGTAATCTTCCAGCGGTCCTGCAAGCTCTCTTTCGAGGGATGAAGTATCCCCCTGGGTAGATTCGATCAGATTCCGAAGGTTCTTCACCTCTTCGGCAACAAGAATAAGTTTCCTGAATGAAACTATTCTTTCCTCTCCGAAGAACATATGCTCCGTCCTGCAGAGACCTATACCCTCCGCTCCGAAATTTACCGCTGTTCTCGTATCACGTACGGTCTCCGCATTTGCTCTGACACCCAGCCTCCTGTATTCATCGGCCCATTTCATTATTTCCGAATAGTTCTGGAAGAGAATCGATTCAGAAGGGTCTCCCTCGCCGGACGATATGGAGAGTATCTCAGAGGATTTAACGGACACCTCACCAGCGAATACTTCACCGGTAAAACCGTCAAGAGCTAACAGGTCGCCCTCATTGATAACGTTTTTTCCGCATGTCATTTTCTTTGAACCGCTGTCTACGACGAGGCTGCTCGCTCCTGCGACGCATGGAAGACCCATGCCCCTGGCCACAACGGCCGCATGTGAAGTCATTCCACCGCGGGATGTTACTATCCCTTTTGAAACTGACATACCACCAATATCTTCCGGACTGGTCTCCTTCCTGCAAAGTATTACATTTTTTCCTTTTGCAGCCCATTTTTCAGCGTCATCGGCTGTGAATACAGCCATTCCACACGCTCCGCCCGGTGAAGCACTGAGACCGGTTGTCAGATAATCAGCATGTTCCTTGCTGGCTCGATCCAGCACCGGTGCGAAAAGCTGATTGAAACTGGCGGTAGGAACGCGCCCAATGGCTGTTCTTGTGTCTATAAGGCCTTCCTTGGCCATATCAACTGCAATGTTAAGCGCGGCGAATACAGTCCTCTTACCGGTTCTCGTCTGAAGGATGTACAGCTTCCCCTCCTGGATAGTGAACTCGATATCCTGCATGTCAAGATAATGCTCTTCAAGAGTTGTTCTGATTCGCAGCAGCTCGTCGTAAGCTCCCAGGTTCACAGAGCGGAGAGTGGAAATAGGATGCGGTGTCCTGATCCCAGCGACTACATCCTCTCCCTGGGCATTCATCAGGTATTCACCGTAGAATTGGTTCTCACCGTTTGAAGGATTTCGGGTGAAACAGACCCCGGTACCGGAAGCTTCACCCATATTGCCGAATACCATTGTCTGAACGTTCACAGCCGTTCCAACAAGCCCTGTTATTCCATTGATCTGCCTGTATCGTATAGCCCTGGCGTTGTTCCAGGAACCGAACACGGCATCGATCGAGAGCTTCAATTGATCCCAGGGATCATCAGGGAATGGCTCCCCTATTTTCCTTTCGTAAATTTTCTTGAATTCGTCTACAACTTCCTTCAGATCGTCAGTGGAGAGTTCAGTATCAAGGTCTACATCCTTGCTGCTCTTAACACCATCAAGCGCTTCTTCGAAGGTATGATGAGGAATTCCCATAACCACATCACCGAACATCTGTATGAATCTTCTGTACGCGTCCCAGACGAACCTTGGATTGCCCGTTTTGCTGATAAGCGATTTGATGGAGTTATCATTCATACCCAGGTTCAGTACGGTATCCATCATACCAGGCATTGAGACAGCCGCGCCGCTCCTTACAGAAACCAGAAGGGGTTCTTCACCGGTGCCGAATTTCTTCCCGGCGACCGACTCAAGCAGTGTAAGCTGTTCCCTGATCTGCTGCTTCAGACCCTCGGGCCATATTCCTTCCTGACCATCTGTGTAAAAATCGGAACATGCCTCGGTAGTTAATGTAAATCCAGGAGGTACCGGAAGACCAATCCTGGTCATTTCAGCAAGATTGGCGCCCTTGCCGCCCAGCAGGTCCTTCTGCGTACGGTTTCCCTCTGTTTCATTGCCTCCAAAGAAATAAACATATTTCTTCCGATTCATACTGTACCTTTCGTCTGTTGAAGTAGAAATTGCGAATTTGTAATATAAAGCAGAAGCAGACATCAAGTCTACTATACAGCGCCCTTCATCAAAGACTATTGTGACCTCAAGAAAATACGAGTGAGATGTGCGGGTTAAGTACTGACCCTGTTCAGATATTTCCACTATATTGAAACGGATCATTACTTTCTGAAGAGGTTATTCATGAGCGTTTTTACGGAATTGCTGGTAGTATCTCCGCTCTCAGATGGAAAGACATGGGTAATACTGAGGCCTTTCAGTTACGATGTGGGAAGTTTAGGAAGTGGAGATACGATAAAGGTAGGAGCGGGTTTCATGACGGATTTCGCTTCAATACCAAGGCTTCTCTGGATTTTCCTCCCCTGCTGGGGTAAATACGGGAACGCAGCAGTAATACATGACTGGCTGTACTGGACACAATTGCGCTCAAGAAAAGAAGCGGACAGGATCATGCTCGAAGGAATGACTGTTCTGAAGGTTCCGGGCTGGCAGAAATACCCGATCTACATTGCTGTCAGAACATTCGGCCTGCTGGCCTGGAAAAGAAACCAGTGGGACAAAGAGGCCGGTTTCAAACGGGTTCTCTTCCACTACAGGCTGAAAACAGGTTATAGACTCAACCGCCCGGGGTTCATTTCCAGAAGCGTAAAGCACTTTGGGAACCGGTTAGATAGTTAAGTCCGACCTTGTTAGGTATATTTATCATTCAAATCATTATTGAAAGAGGATCATGCAGATCGTTCTAAGTGCGATAATTCTTATGAGCAGCCAGGGTACACTGGAGAGTTATCATCTGTATATAGATCAACTGTATATTGACAGTCTCTACGCTGATCCACTGATCGACCTCCAGTTTCCAGCTTTTGTTGAAACCCCGGCGGGTGCCTGCAGCTGCACCGCAGGTTTCAGGGGCGGGACATCCCTCTTACTTCCCAAAAAAAGCTGGAAAATTGAACTGCTGGATCACACATTGCTTAACGCATCGCACGTACTGCTTGATGCCCAGTACAGAGACCAGTCCTTTATGCGAAACGTTCTCGGTCTATTGCTGTCAGAAAGACTGGGCTTCCCTGCTCCCCTTACAGAATATGTTGAGTTCTATATAAATGAGATCTATTACGGTGTTTATGTTAAAGTTGAGAGAATCGATGAGTATTTCTACAGCAGGAACAATCTTGGTTACGGTCCTCTATTCAAATCGGTATGTCATCTTGGCAGATTCGTCTGGCAGCCCTGTGATACGCTTGGCACATCCGGTTTCGAGGCAGTGCGGGGCAGCGACGAGTATCTTCCCCTGATAAGAAGCCTTATTGATAAAGTGAACCTCCGCTTACCTCTGTCGATAAGTATCGAGGATTTTATTTCAAACGCCGCGATCAGCCTGGCCATAATAGATGAGGACGCGATCACGAAGAACTTCTACCTTCACCTTACTCCGGGGGGCATCTGGAGGTACTACCCCTGGGACAGGGATGCTTCTTTCGGTAACAATTGGAACGGTGACTACGATCCAGAGTGGATTGAAGATACATCGATGTACTGTTTTACAATCTCATCATTACTGACCACTTTTCTGCTCGATGACGGAAATCGAACCATGTTCGAAGATTACATGCTCCAGATCGCCCCCATCATGGAGAATGATCTTCCGGAAGTCATAGACTCCATTTACTTCGAAATAAGGGAAAGTGTATATGCCGACGTAATGAAACAGGGAACAAACGCGGATTTTGATGAAGCGGTTGAGATCCTCCGCAGCACCATAATAGAGCGGGCTGATTTCATACCCGGGATCGCAGGGGGACATACTCCGCGGAAAATCGTGTCAATGACACTTTCGCAGTGGGATTTCCAGCCGGGAGGCACTGCCGATTCACTGACCCTGACTGTCGAATTTGAGGAGCCTCCATACCATGCCGGGGCAAACTGGTGGTGCGATGGAGGTGATGTATCCTATTTTCATCTGATTCCGGTTGATCCAGCCGGCTATGTGTGGAGAAGAGCCATGCCTTTTCCGCCCGATGCGGATCATATCAAGTTCGCTGTTGTCTATTTTGTCGACACGCCCGGGGACTATTCGATATTCTATTACCCGTACTACGGCATCCCTACATCTCCCGATCGCAGGATCTGCGCGCCGGCTGCAAGAAGGAGTTTCTACCCGGCTCACCACGAGGATCTTGAAATACTTGATCCCGTAAGATACTCACCATTTCTGTGGTCTATTCCCGTTGTAAACACATCGCCTATCCTCCAGGATATTTCCTTCTACGGGTTTCAAACGGGAGATCCGCCAGCAAGGCTCTTCGCACCGGAGGGCGCATGTATCCCGCCCGGAGATACTCTTTTTCTTACCAACAGCGAAGAACTTCTGAACTGGGTGCTTCCCGGCGGTAACATATTCGGGGATCTTGTAGTTGATTCCCCGGCCGGGACCGAACTGAGAATACTTGACCCGTCGTGGGCAACCGCTGCATCCATGACTCTCGGAGAAGAAGTACAATCCGGAGAATCGAATCTGCCGGTAATACTATCGGAGATCTGTTACACGGGCATCGCAGGGGATTGGATAGAATTATTCAATCAGGGAATAAACCCGGCGGATATCTCCGGATTTCTTATTATTGACGCTCAGAATCATCTATGCAAACTTCCGGAGGATCTTATAATCAATCCCAAGGATTACCTGGTAATCTGCGAATCTTACGATTCTTTCTACTCGGTCTACGGACCGGATATAGATGCAATTCAGGGAATTGATTTCGGACTTAACGCCGAAATGGATGGAATATCTCTTCTCGACGGAGATAAGCCTGTTTTCTCAGTAATGTATGACAGTTCAACCTGGCCGATGTCAGACGACTGTGTGCTATCGCTTATTTCACCCGGATTACCTCTTGCAGATGCATCGAGCTGGGAGGGAATTGCGCTTCCTGGAACTCCTGGAGCTCCAAACCCCGGTTGGCCGATCATCGTGCTTCATCCACAGATTGAATCGCTGTGGCCCAACCCGGTGTCATCTTCATTTTCCCTTGATTACATAATCCCGAACATTCCAGGTGAGTTACTTGTGTACGATATCTCAGGAAGGCTTGTACTGCAGCCCCGATTACTTGGCAGTTTCGAGGGTAGTTGTTCATGTGATATGCCGGAATCACTGCGCCCGGGTGTATATTTCGCTGTAATTCGATCCGGCGGGGGTCTGGGATCCAGAAAATTCATTCTTCTGAGATGAAACTGTTTTCTCACACTGGAGCAATATTTCGTTGTTTGTTATTATTGTACTCCAATGCTGAGTAACCTGATCGCGGAATTGGAAAGGAAAAAATGAAACATGCCGGTATTCGTATTCTGCTGACAGTATTTATAACGATCACAGCCGCACACGCAGATATCGACATTGAGAATGACATGGCGGAAAATTTCACCCTGTCGGTCTACGCCAGAATAAGGTTCAGCGACTTCGGCGGCGCACTTGTCATTCCTGACAGGACTTTCAGTATCGAATCCGCCGGCCTTACAGCCGATTTCGATATAACGAACAATACTGAAGGCCAGCTTCAGCTTGAGGTAAAACCTGATGAGATTTTTCTTAAGGATTGTTTCATTCTGTGGGAACCCTTTGATTTCCTTGGAGTTCAGGCTGGTAAGTTCAAAAAACCTTTCTGCCTGAATACAATAACAAGCACCTGGGATCTGCAGGCTATAGATCATTCCATAACCCACAGGGAATTGAAAGACCTTGTCTACTCCGGCAGGGATATAGGTTCTGTTTTCATAGTCAATCCTGACATCACGGGATCTCCCGAACTGTCCATCGGTATTTTCAATGGCTCTCCCGATTCCTTGAACCAGGACAATGAAATTCAATACGTTGGCAGAGCTGAATTCGAACTGCCCTGGAATATCATCGTTGGAGCTGACCTCACAACACTCCGGTTCGGTGAAGAGAACGAGTATTCTGTTGAAGGTTACATCTGTTCCGCGAAACAGATAGCCATGGGAGGGGACCTCGAGTTTGCAGCCGAGCTCAGTAGAGATTTTTCACTGCTTATAAGAGGTGAATTCATCAGAGGAGACAACTGGGCGCTTGCAGACGTGATCGAAGGGGATGATCCCCCCGAGTTCCAGACATGGTGGTTTACGTCAGGTATTGCCTGGAAAACCGATAAACCCTCCCTTGAAAGCATTTCAGCGTCCATCAGCATGGCATCATGGGAACCGGACCGATCGGTGGGTTCACGGGAAGATGAGTTGATCTTCACCTTAAGTTTCGATACGGGCTGCCCTTTAACAGTCAGGGCGGCAATGGTGAATCACCGCCCGCATAATATCATTTTTGAGCAGAACCGCACCGATTACATACTTGAGGCTGCTCTGGACCTGTAATGGAATTAGACGAAGCTCCACGACTACATTTTCACAGGTACGAATTCAAGTACCTTATTTCCGGAAGGGTACTCCAGGGAATACTCAGGGAACTTGAGCTGCGCCTTGAAAGGGACATTCACTCGGATGCAACGGGAAGCTATTTTGTGAGAAGCCATTACTTCGATACTGATAATTTTGACCTTTACCATGAGAAGATCGCGGGATTGAGGAAGCGGTACAAGTTCCGCATGAGAAGCTACTCTGGAACACCGCTGTACTCCGACCCGCTTTTTCTGGAGCTCAAGGGGAGAAATGACAACCTGATCTGCAAGCACAGGCTTCCGCTCGATCCCGCGGCGGTCGAGAATGTCATGAAGAATGGAACAAAACAGTTTGCCGGAATGCTGCTGGATTCCCAGGTCACAAGCGGCACCGGCAGAAGATTCGTCTTCGATGTATTCAGAAAGAGGATATCCCCCAGCGTAGTGGTTGACTATCACAGAACAGCTTTTGAAAACAGAGCAAATCCTGATTTCAGAGTTACGCTGGACAGAGAAGTCCTGGCTTACAGGGCAGGCAGCAACGGACATCCTGCGGGGAACTGCCGCTCGATATCCGATGGTTTTCATGTACTGGAGATCAAGTTCCGTTACCACCTTCCAGGCTGGTTTCACCGTCTGATCCAGGAATTCGAACTGAAACGAATCTCATTTTCGAAATTTGCACATGCCACGGATGTTATTTATATGAACACATTCCATTCGAATCTTGATCGAATCATCGAAAGGAGACCGGCGTGTCTGAACTGAGCCAGTGGTTCACACAGAGTACAGAGGAACTTGGATACAGCCCCCTGTCAGTAATGATCAACCTTGTCCTCGCCCTCTGCGCAGGACTCATTATCGGCATGATATACAAAAAAACTCACACAGGGCTCTCCTATTCCCAATCATTCGTTGTGACCCTGGTGCTGATGTGTATAACTGTCAGCGCGGTGATGATGGTAATAGGAAGCAATCTGGCCAGGGCGTTCGCCCTTGTCGGAGCGCTGACCATTGTAAGGTTCAGAACCGTGGTGAAGGATACGAAGGATACCGCCTTTATATTCTTCGCTCTTACTCAGGGAATAGCTTCCGGTACCGGCAATTATATTCTGACTGTATTCTCCACATTCTTTATCGGTACGGTGGCGCTGATCCTGGCCAGGACCAATTTCGGCTCATTGCATAGAAGTGAGTTCATATTAAGATTCCGCTTTGACAGGGAATCGGGAGATGAGCAGGCCTACATCGGTTTCATTATGGAGAGTGCCAGAAAAAGCACGATAATACATATTGAACCGTCCAGCGACGGTGTTTATCTTACACTGACCTACGACCTGTCGCTGAAACCCGGAATGAACTCTCAGGATATCGTAACCGGATTGAACAGCATGCCGGGAATTGATAATGTAAACCTGGTTACGGCCAGTAACGATATAGACTTTTAACCGGATATCAGCCGGTACTCTACTCTATACTGTTAACACTCCCCGGAGTGCCCCAGCAGACAGGATCTCCGGTTTCCGGATCGGTATCAGGACATGCCCAGTCAATTGAAGGTGCCCAGTTATCCTCCGTATTCGTCCCTTTCAGGTTTATCTTCTCAAGGGAGGATCCCCTGCCATCGGCTTCGCTTCTTGTTGTATCGGAAGCAGCAAGGCCCCATGTATCGGAATAGGCAAGTTCATCCAGTACCTGTCCGGTGGATGAATAAAGGAGCAGTGTATCGCTGGAATTGGAGAGCTTCGTCCATACTCCATCCCAGGGGATGACCGTTATACCGGTTCCATACGATCCCGTGAACGCTTCTTCATCTGCTGCAATAACAACCCGTGATGACGCATCCAGTAGATAAGCTTCAAGAAATAGTTGATTCCCTCCATCACTGAGCATCATACCATCAAGCTGCAGCGGGACAGTTCCGACATTACACAGTTCGATCCATTCGTACTGATCGTCAATACCGAGAGTCGGCCCATCCGGATTGTACATGATCTCACTGATAACAAGATCTCCCGGCACGACCATCACAAGCGAAATAAGTAGGGGAAAAAGCAGCACAACAACCTCCTGTTTTCTGGTGCTTTTAGAATTACACCAAATATAGTCTGATCGATCTTAGTTGATCATTCGGTAAGAATAACGATTTTCCTGCTTTCAGAAAGCCCTCCCGTATGACGCACATGGATCAGGTAAACTCCTGTGGGGGCATAACCGCCCCTGCCCTGAAGAGTATCCCAGTACAGTCTGTGTTCTCCAGTTTCAAGGTACTCATCCATGATGACATCCACCAGCCTTCCCGCAAGATCGTAAACCGAAACCACCGTCTGACCTGCGTCAACCGTTATGTCCAGGGCCACCGAGCCTGAAAATACCGGGTTGGGAAAAGGACTTGAAACATACAGATAGCCGGTATTCGTATAAGGAATGGAATTCGACCATCCAGGAGTACAGTATTCAAGAATACTCCAGTCAGAGCTCCCATCGGATACTCTGCCAAGGGAACGATCGGGTGGAATGTCACCAAAATTCTTGAAGTCAATTATCCTGGGAGTATCACTGTCCAGAGAGACGGGGATGCTCATCTGACCTTCCGCAGGCTGTCTTGAGATGTAAAGGCTGTCTCCATTACCTGAAAGCCTGAAGGGCAGGTGACATCCATTCTGCCACGTATGCCCATCCACCCAGACCAGAAGAAAATCTCCCGAATGTATCAGTGTCCCAACAGGGAACTGATATTTTGCCAGATCAGCGGGATCATCCGAGACATATAACCAGCTCATGTCGCAGTCGTAGCCTGAACCGTTGTAAATCTCGAACCAGTCGTCGTACTCGCCGTAACTGTCTGCGACTGTGGTATCGTTCACCGATTGGATCTCGTTGATGACCAGTCCGTCGAATACCTGGGGAAAGAACACGGCACCCATATCGGATCTTGTTCCGTCAGGGTCCGTAATCAGGGGGGAGCCGGCATCTATGCAGGGTGAATTGTACGAGAGATGCCAGTCATCGGTGCCCCAGTCGGCGAACTCGGGATCACCTGCGATATTGCCTTCACCCGTCCACGGCTCAATGCTTCCGGTAAGGCTGTAGTTTACAGTTGCGACTGAACCATCCTCAAAACTGAAAACGGAGGAGTTCGCGTGAAGTATCGAGTTCGTTACAGTCAGTATCCCACCACCCGAACCGATGGTTTTGTTGTAGGCTCTAATACCAATATCGCACTCGGAGATGGTGCAGCCGGTTATCTCAGCGTAAGAATCGTCCTTGACTGCAATACCGGTGTAGCAGTCTGAAATGATGTTTCCGGTCAAGTCAACATCGGATACCTGACTTCCAGCAGCACCGATCCCTATGGAAAAACCTTTATCAGTTACGTTCCAGACCCTGTTATCCTCCAGGATAAGAGAACTGCTGTCCGAATCTATGGCGTCTCCCACGATGTTGAAGACATCACAGTTCTTCACGAGAAACTCTCCGGAAAGGCAGTTCTGAAATTCTACTCCGTCATGATAAGATGTCGGGGGATTAACCATATTACCGAAACTGCTGTTCTGTATATTCGCGAATTCACCACCGTTCATATAGAAGATCTCTCCCGAATTCCATCCGGTCAGATGGCAGCTGTCCATCAGAATAGAACCTCCGGTCATATTGATACATCTGTAATTATTCCGGAAGAAGCAGTTCTCAAATGTCAATTCAGTGTTCTCGGTCATGATACAGGCGTTGTCCTGAGCTGCCCCTCCATACCCGCTCGAGCCGGAAAACAAAGTATAGCAGAAGTCGGCTTCGCCGTTGATCATCCTTATACCACCCCATGGCTCAGATTCGTTATCAGCGAGGAATCTGACCGAGTCAGCAGCATGCCCCCGGCTGCTGATCTCTCCTGCACAGTCAATATTTACCCCTTGGCCGAGTCTCAGATCTACGCCGTCCTCAATGATCAGCAATGCGCCGGGGGGGATATAAATATCACCCGATGCATAGTAGGGTGATTGACCCGAGGTCAGAACGGTTGTCCCTTCAAGGGTTCCCCACAGCACTTCATAGGAATCAACGACAGTAAACAAGTTGTAGTGATCGTAGCCTTCTGTTGTCCTTCCGCCCGATCTTGCTTCGATTCTCCAGATATAGCTTCCCGCCGGAAGAGCGGTGAAAGTAAAGCATGTATCCGTTATAAAGTGATATTGCTCATAAATTCCGTAGGGCCATCCATCGAAAGTGTAAAGGAAAACACTGTACGTAACATCACCGCCGAGAGGTATATAGCAGGATTCCCATTGGATGAACTTGTCTCCCAGTGAAATACTGTCACCTCTGAATGACCGGAATGATCTGGGATCACCCAGGTACTGATTACCCAGTTCTACGATTCTTCCGGGGATCCTTATATCACGGAGCTGCTGCACCGCATCACTCCATTCATCAATCGTTATGTTGTCGAGGATATCCTCTTCAACGGCGGAGGCCAGTACGGTCTCAAGGGAATCAATAACCGGGTTTATGAAGTCCGGAGCAAGAACCTGTTCTGAAATAGCACCAATTCTGTCAAAATAGAGTTCCAGCAGAATCGAATCAAGGAGCACCAGTTCAAACAGCGAGTTATCGTACCAGTAAGCGTTCACTCCCTGTGTATAAGTCCTTGAGATCCAGTTTCCGAAGGTTTTATCCACATCCCAGGGCAGCATTGTCCAGAGTTCAGTACCGCGGATATCACGGTACATGTAATAATTATGGTAGTAGGTGCTGTAGTTCAAAGTCAGAGAATTTACAGCAAGCATTGTCATCAGGCGATTCAGGTCGAAATACTCTCCAGCACTCTCATGAAAGCAATCCGGATCAACCTGATCAAGATAATCTATAAGCTCGTACAGATCGTTCCAGTTCTCGCTTTCGTTTGCCTTTTTCTCCCAGAATCCTGCTACATCGTCGTACGTACTGAGACAGGCTCCATCAACCGAAGCTTTATAGAGGTTAGCGTCGGGATCCATCCCGTGATCAAGGAGGAACTGCTCATCAATTGGTTCTCCTCTGACATATAGGCCTATGTAATTGTTGTTTACGTATAGCTTTACATGGTCTATGGAAAAGCACGGGTATTCCAGCTGCTCCAAAATCCAGGCAAAGAGCCAGGAATGTATGTATGTAGGATCAAGGTACTCGGCGTTGAAATTCCATTCAGTCCTGCCGCAGAGGGGCTGCTGCTCTGAAAGTGTTATCCTGTAGGACTTCTTAGGATATCCCCGGGAACTGTCACCCCTGAGGCGTATCCTTGCATTGGAATAAACCGTATCGCCTACTACAACCGTGCAGTCTATCTCGATCTCTTCCCACCAGAAATCAACAATCGTGTTGTATTCATCGGGATCACAGTAAACCAGATAGGACGGGACTTCCGCATCGATGCCCCGAGTCGAAGTCAGCATGAAGAATAAAACAGACATCGTTAAAAATTTCATTTCAGATCCAACCCCGGCTATTTTCTCTTCCACAGGTAGCTGAGAAAGTCCTCTATCTCCCGCCGTTCGGTTTCATTCAGCGGTTCTATCCTGTCGAATACCCAGGAGCAGACTTCTCCGGGACCATCAAACTCGTCCAGTCTTCCGGCGATTGTTGCTATCACTTCCGCCATCTCTTCCCTCCGGACAAGGTTGTAGAGCCCGGAGCCTTCCTTCTCGATCTCACCGAGAAGATCGGTATTAACAAGCGCATCGAGGTCAACGGCCTCTGTAATAGCAAGGTAGTGTTCACTGAGCTGTGATGTTGATACTCCGTATTCATCGGCAAGCTGTTTCTGTGTGAAATGGGGGCCATATTTCGTCACAGCGTACTCCAGGGCTGCAGCCCATATTGCCGGTTTCCTGCCCTGGGGGGTAACCATCGAACAGAACCTGTTCCAGACATCAAGAGCCTGCCCGGATTTCTCACGTGAGTAGCCGTGGAGTTCAAGCATGCCGCTGACAATGCCGGCAACTAGATCCTCTATTGGAAGATCCTCATGATGAAGGGCTTTCCTCTTCAGGCTGACCCTGAGGGATTCTATCCTCAGCAGTGTATGCTCGATCTTCTCGTCAAGCGGGGCAAGTTCCTTCGCCTGCAGAAGAAGATGAAGACTCTCTTCAATTCTTCCAACCTTCGCTTCGAGTATGGCCAGATATGTTAAAGTAGTCGGGATTCTGTATTTCTCTCTTCTGGCAGTGGCCAGAAGAATGCGCTGGGCTTCTTCATCATTGTTGAGCATCAGATGGACAAGTCCGAGTTTTCTTCTCGCATCAAGATCCTCAGGAATGAGCTTCAAATATTCCTCAAGGGTTTCTCTTGCCTGCTCGAACCATTCGAGTTTCAGATAAACATCTGAAACGAGGAGCAGCCCTGCGGGGCCGGGCACACCATGCCATTTAAAGTCTGAAAGGCGCAGAGCAGCTTCCCGCGTACGCCCCTCGTCGATATCAAGCTGGCTCAGATTGAGAACAGCAAGGTCCTCATCGGAGGTATTTCTGATTGAAGAGTCGGCCAGGAGCCTTTCCAGGCTCTCTCTGACAGCTTCATTATTCTTCTCTTCTCTTGCCTTTTCAACCTGTTTCCAGAGCCAGTCTATTTTATCGCCGGGTAAGCCTTCCAATATCAATCCCCCCTGGTTACAGCAAGTATGCCGAATTCCTCCGATGTTCTGCTGAATACGGAAGTGCCCAGAGCCTCTGCACTAATCTTATATATGTAAGGACCAGTTGCAAGCGGGTCTCTATCATGATCAAGGCCGTCCCAGAGTATTTGATTGTACCCCTGGGTACATATCTGCGTCAGTTCTTCTATCCTTGTACCGGCAACGGTAAAAATGGAAACCATCACCTGGGCATCCTCCGATATCCTGAAACTGAAACACCTCATCCCGTTCCCCGGATTAGGATAAACAACAGCTTCGGTAATAGCAAGGTCGACGTCTTCAAGTATTCTGATGCCCAGCGTGTCCATGGAACTGTTACCAAGGCCGTCCACACTCCAGAGTATCAGTGTATGCTCTCCCGCGGACATCGATTCGGGGGTATAGACAAGCTTCCCGGTAACCGAACTTCCCTGATTATACGAGAAATACGAACTGACGTTATTTCCATTACCGTCGATGAACAGATTGAGTTCCTGCCCTGAACCTCCCAGAAGACAGATCCCGCTTGAATCGCTTAATTCAGCCTCCAGTGTAACATCTCCCGTCAGTTCAGGATGCAGAATACCTTCGTAGCCCCTTATCCACATGCTTACGGAAGGCCCCTCAAGATCACCCCCCTGTGGTGTTCCCTGAATAAGAGCGGCAGGGTCCATGGCGCCCGACAGAGCGGACTGGCTGGCAAGTGACAGTGCAGCCCCGCGGGCCATGCTGCCGGTCATGGATTGAACAGGAATGAAGCAATCAATACTGAACTCTCCGCCTTCCACGATCTGGGTACCGTTGTAGGCGGTACCACCGTATCTGATATAAGGGATCTCGGCTCCCCCCAGACAGGTGTAGACAGTATTCCAGGCTGATTCCAGAACTTCGATGAAAGCCAATCCGTCGTTCTGAAAACCGTTTCCGGTAATGGTATTCATCTCTCCGCTCCGGAGAGTATCATCGCTGATGATCACTGACCCGTCGGAATCCGGAAAAGGCAGCGGCATATCGGGATAACCGAATGTAACGTAATACCTGTTATTCAGGTTGTAGGATCCGGACAGGGCAAGTTTGGACTGCCAGACGGCATCACCCACAGTAAGATCATTCTGCTGGCACAGAGAATCTATGACACTTCTGAAATAGGCATAGTTCGAAGAGCCATAGGTTCCCCTGGTTGCGGCCACACTGGATATGCTGCCCCCGGCAGGACTACAGACAAGTGTTTCACTGATGGCGTCACTTCCGGGATTATCAAAATGTCACACATCGCAGGTAGCCCAGAAGGTGACCGGCAGTCTATGACCGTTGACAAGGCTGCTGACATCTTCTCCGAGCATCATCACTTCGTGAGCGATCTGATTCGCTGCCCCGTGCCCCTGGTAAAGCAGAAACAGGAAACCCTGATTGAATGTCTCAAGAAAGCTCTCCCTGGCTTCGGGTTTTTCCGGATGTGGGCCTTCAGGGTTCAATGGACCCGGTGGCCAGGGGTATTCTATAAGGTAGAACTTCTCCCTGGACATACTGCGGGGCAGGACTTCCTCAGCGATGTGTTCGCTGTTCACGGTATGCTGCTTATCATTCCAATCTGATCCCCGGCCCCATTCGTCATCAGCAGCGATAAGAGCCCTGTTCATCCATGTACCGCTGTTTTCTCCGGTGGAGTAGTAAATCAGCTTCGCTGTACAGGTGCCCAGCTGGGACAGATTATCCACCGGTATCCTTGCTATTGGAACCTCAGGTAGAAAAGCATTCTCATGAACCATTACGTACATATCATCAAAGCAGACTTTATTGCTGGTTACCAGCTTGAACCAGGGAGGTATCATCACCATCTGAGAGGTTGCGTGGCCAAGGAAATCGTAGTGCCCGTCTCCTGCAAGTATTACACCACTGAGGCCGCTGGACCAATTGTCAATTCCCCATCTGACGGCCGATCTTATAGCACCGGGATCCGCAATACCCTGGCCGAACTCATCGTAGATCTCCGTAGTAGTTGCCACGACAGGACTGTGACCCTGATCGGTGCTCAATGTTTCAATTCCCCAGATACCGTTGTAAAGTGAAGGATGCACAACTATCAGCCTGTCTCCATCCGATACAGTGCCGGTAAGACGTCCGGGAGTTGAGGATGCAACTGAATCAGGCAACATCCAGTCGACTGGATCCATAAGTATCAACGCTGAGGAAGTATCGGCAGAATATGAGAATTCCAGATTACCGCCTGTATACTCCGTACCGGTGATCAATTCGGGAGAATTGAAATCGGAGAGGTTATAAGCGCTGCAGTCAGAGGATACACCTGAAGCGGTGAAGTTGTACCTTCCGGTTCTTTCTCTTGAAGGGAAAAGCGCCCTTCCAGTAAGATCACCCGGCTGATCAGGATAGGTAACCTGTACAGAGGCAAGTCCAAGAAGTCCTTCACCTGCATCTTCCACCAGTTCTATTTCAAGCGTATTCGAACCGGACAGCTGGAGGCTGTCCACCTCAAGTGTTCTTTCACCGGAGCCGTACCATGTGTCGGTTAAAACCTGATTCCCGTTTATGTAAATTACTACTGTATGGGACTGCGAAGAGTCAGTTACAACGGAGATTATTACTGAGCTTCCGCCTGAACCGGTAACCTGAAACGGTACGGTGATGGTTTCTCCCTCTGAAGCAGTTTCCCATATCCATCCTGTTGCACTCTCATACGATGGCATCCAGATATTTTCTTCCCTGAGCCACAGATCGGTCAGGATCGTGTCTCCCCATTCCGGTGATGAATCGGGCTGCCCTGAGATCCCATCCATTCTCAGGCCGTTCTCGCCACCCCAGGTAAGCCAGTATACATTATGGGTCGCGTACCTGTGCTGCAGTCTCAGAACTGCCTGGTACGAAACCTCCCATCTTGATAACCCTCTTCCGAAGAATTCTATGGAATCATCTCCGTCGAAAAGACCATCAGCGTCCTGGTCGTTCACAGTGAAGGCAACCTCAGAAAGTTCGTGAAAATCTTCCGGATCATCGCTGAACATCAATCCGGGACCGGTGAACAGCCTCAGGGAAGCACAGGGAGAACCGATGACTTCACAACCGCCATCTGCAAGATCACTGCCAGATAAAGTGTAGCCACCTGTATTCGCGATCGCTATCCGAGCCCATGGCTTTCCCCAGAAAATACTCCTCGAGGTTCTACTGGTGTCGTTTCTCCAGAACAGGCAATCCTTCGGAGCGATAAGCTTGAGCAGGGGATGATTCTCCACGGAGATGCCTCCGGGCACAGGATCCCAGCTCAACTGAAGATCGATCCTTGAAGCGTAGCTGCTGCCGCTTTCTCCGGTAATGGGAGACACCGTGATCATAGCTACCCGGGTTCCGGCAAGAGGGATGATACCATTAAGCACAACGTGCCTGTCTTCCGGTGGAACAGGGTCTGCAGCGATCTCTCTCGTATTCAGGCCCTCTCCAACAATAGCAGGAGTCACCATCTGGATGGATCTTATGCCTGTTGATACGTATGAGCCTGCTGAATAACGCAGTTCAGGTTCCACACCGTCGGGAACAGGGATGAAAAGGGTCAGTGAAGGGCGTACCGGTTCTCCGGCCGCGAACCTGAGGGGAACTCCCTCGAAAACTGGATAACTGCCAAATTCGGTATCGATCAGAACAGGGTCTTCGAATGTCAGTGCTGTGATGTACCCGCTTGAAGGATCGGTAGATACAGATGCTGTCAATTGTGATACGGATACACATAACAGGATTAAAAACGTCATCCTCCGTATACCACCTTAACTATTTCAGGAAGAATACTGCCGGCAGTTCCATGCAGGCTTATTGTTCCATCAAGGGATGAAAGAGGGGTTACCTCAGGATTGATCTCTATGACTTTTACACCTCTCTGAAGAGCGATCAGAGGTAATGAACTGGCCGGATATACAACCATGGAAGTTCCTATAACCATCATAAGATCGCAGCTGTCCGCCAGGTGAAAGGCTCTTCTAAGGGCTTCTTCAGGCAACTGCTCTCCAAAAAGAACAACGTCCGGCCTCAGAATGCTTCCGCACGAACAGCGCGGTGGAAGCTCCTCAAAAAGCTCCTCTGTCATCTCCACGCTCGGAGCGCCGCAGCGATCGATGCAGGAAGCGGACCCAAGATTTCCATGAAGCTCAATGACATCCTCTATACCGGCTTTCTGATGAAGTCCGTCAACATTCTGTGTTATCAATGGAAGTATCCCTTTCTCGCTCTGTATCGTTACAAGAGCATAATACCCGGCGTGTGGCTCAAGTTCCTCACAGGCTTTAAGCCTCTCTCTGTACCACTCCCAGACGAGTTCGGGATTCTTCCTGATGCCCTCGATCGAAGCGAGGTCCTCTGCTCTATGCTCCCTCCAGAAGCCATCCTCTCCTCTGAACGTTCTTACTCCGCTTTCACTCGACATCCCCGCTCCGGTTGAAACAACCATTGATCTCGCAGCTTCAACCATATCCGCGGCTTCCGAAATAAGATTACCGGGCTGCAGTTCATTCATCACACTGCCTTTATAATCCTCTTCACGGCTCACGCACGACAGCCATGATATCGGTAACAGAACTGGATGCACCTCCGAAGGTCGAAAAATCAATTCTGTAGATGTAAGCCCCGGATCCGGGTTCATCGAAATCCATATCAAGACCGTTCCAGATAACCTGGTTGTAGCCTTCATTACAGATTATGGTTTTCTGCCAGATAGCTCTTCCGGCAACAGTATAAACGGTAATCACGGCAGTACCGGCAGATGAGGTCTCGAAATTAAAGCACCTCTGTCCTTCCCCCGGATTGGGGTATATGAAAACCGAGGACAGGAGATCATCAGCTGCCAGGGTCACTTTGAAATCAAGTGTATCCCGCGCTGTATTGCCCATTCCATCCCAGACGACCAGGATTACTCTATGGTCTCCTTCGATAAGTTCGGGCAGGCTGTAAGTAATCTCACCGCAGGTGTAACTGTCGTTCTTGTAAGTGAAATACCTGCTTATATCGAATCCCTGTGAATCCAGGCTGAGGAGGATCGAGCGGCCTGCTGCTCCCCCTATGGTGCAGATTCCACTTGAATCGGAAAGCAGCGCTCTGAACACTGAATTTCCGCTCACGGATGGATTGTTCTCCTCTCTGTAACCTTCGATCCAGAGCTCAATAGAAGGAGGTACAGAATCGGTTGAGTAAACACCATCATCCATGGAAGTAACCCATTCATCGAACGCAATCTCACAATTACTCCCGTTCATACCGACTGCACTGCCACGGGAATATGAGCCTGTATCAGCCTGCATCGGCATGAAGAACGATGCGGAGAATTCCTGATCGGTTCCCGTGATCATAGCCTGGTAAACGCTCGAACCGTACCTGAGAAAGGTTGTTGAGCCGCTGCCGATGCCGCTGTAAATCCTGTGCGATCCGCTCTCGGTGATATTAAGGAAACCAGCCGAGCTGTTCAGGAAAGAACCCGTTACCGTATTAACTGTCCCTCTTCGAAGAGTATCTGAGGGAACTTCAAAGCTGCATCCGCCGGCGGGAGGATAAACGGAATGAATGCCGCCGTCTCCAAGGAGAACGTAAAACCTGCTGTTGCTGTAGTTCGCCACCTGAAGCTTTGCCAGCCACAGCGCTTCTGCAATGCTGAAATTCCCGCCACTGTATACCTCATCGTAATAATGACTGAAAAGATACTCATTGGATTGCGGGAAAGTGGACCTGGTGGCTCCGATGGAAACAATGGAACCGGATTCGGGTATCAGCATGAAATCCTCGGCAAGGCAATTGGCTGATATCATGTCAAAATGAGCAAGATCACAGCTTGCGAAGATCATAACCGGCTGCCTCGGGCCGTTATCAATTTTCATCACATCACTTGAAACAAGCAGCTTCTCATGAGCAAGCTGTCCGTACGAACCGTGACCGAAGAAGATCATGTTCGCACACCCGTCTGTCAGTTCCTGAACGAAAGCTTCCCTTGCGTCAGGTTTCTCGGGATGATCACCGGATGATGATGTTCCCGGCGGCCAGGGGTATTCTATCAGATAGAATTTTATCCTGTCCAGGCTGGCGGGAAGAATAGTATCCGCCAGCAGTTCACAAGTGGCCGTATGGTGGTACTCCGAAGTGCTGTAGTTCCTCCCCCACTCATCATCTGCGACAAGCATTATCCTGTTCTCCCACTGTCCGGTTCCCTCCTGCAATTCGTAGGCCATAACCTTCGACAGATAAGCGGTCAGTTCGTTCTCCGAAGATACCGGAATCCTCGATATGGGAGCTTCGGGATACAGTGTTTGATCGTGAGATATAACAAAGATATCATCCAGGTTCGTGCCATGCTCTGAATCAAGAAGAACGCAGGCAGGTATCAGTGTGGGATATGCGGTGATATGCATGAGAGGATCGTAGGACCCATCCCCTACGAGCAGAAGAGACTGAGCCGGTTCACTCCATGAATTCTGCGTATATCTGAAGAACGATCTGATCGCGCCTGGATCGCGAAGGCCCTGTCCGAATTCGTCGTACACCTCACCAGCACTTACAAGCACAGCGGACAATCCCCGGTCGGCATAAAGCGTCTTTATGGGTTCAGCAGCGTTAATGAGCTGGTCTGCAACAATTACAACCACGTCACCCTCAATTCCGCTGCCGATTATCCGGCCAGGTTCTGAAACCCGTATTGAATCCGGTGAAAGATAGCTTTCATCTCCTGCCGAAAGCCAGAACTGACTGTTATGCTGCAGATCAAGCGCAACATCAAGGTCTGTCCCGGAGATCTGGCCTTCAAGCCTCACAGGAACAGCAGGATTCGTAAGATCAAGGAGTCCGAACTCGCTGAGAGCCCCGCCAAACGTGAAGTTATACCTGCCTGAAAACGCATTGTTCAAACGCAGCATCCGGTTTGCGGCATAGGTAAGCCCTCTTGGATATTCGATCATGAAGTAGTTGAAATAAATCGCATCAGGTTCATCCACAGCAGTAACCTTCAGGAGGTTCATGGAAGGGTCAAACTCAAGATCACCTATATTCAGTATAATCTCATCGTCCCCGCTCCACGTTGTATCCGCTATCACATCACCTTGAAGGTCAAGCATTATCCTATGAGGTCCAGCGCCCCTTATTTCGGGTACCAGGGACAGGATCAGGTTTCCATTTCCAAATGCGGAGAGGGTTGAGAAGTAGAAATAACTCGGCATACCTTCGTAAAGTTGCGTCCAGGCCCATCCTGTGCGCTCTTCCTGCCCGGCGAGCCAGAAGTACTCCTGCTCCTGCCAGATGTTGTGAAGAAGGCTGTTCCCCCACTCGGGAGAAGCATCGGGCATTGCTCTGACAGTATCTACTCTGAGGCCGTTCTCTCCGCCCCAGGTCAACCAGTATACGTTATGAGTCGCGTACCTGTGGGAGAGTCTCTGCAGCCCTCCGCTCGAGATATCGAACCTGTCAAGTCCCCGGGCGAAGAATACAAGCGTATCGGACTGATCGAATACGCCGTCCCCCCCATCAAATACTTCTACGGCAACTTCGGACAGCTGGTGTTCATCGTTCGGGTCTTCCAGTACAAACTGCGTTCCAGGTCCGGAGAAAACTCTTAATGCGTTCGATGGGGTTCCGTTTATCTCACATCCTGCCTGCTCAAGTTCAGAGCCTGTTACAGAATGGATACCAGTGGAAGATACAGCCATTCTCGCCCATGGCCTGCCCCAGAAAGGGCTGCTGACATCTGTCCTGCCGGTCACCGGCCAGAATAACAGTTCAGGGTGGGATACAGCAGCAAGCAGGGGAGAATCGATCCTGCGGCTTCCATCGGCCGGCGGCCATGTCAGCCGGACAGATATTTCCAGAGGAATACTGCCGGTAACACCTCCTCCAAAAGGATTAACGGTCACAGCAGCAACCGTTGTTCCGGCCATTCTGAACGTATTGAGTTCAACGTAACCGTTCGATTCAACAGGTGTACCGGTGGAAGGTATTCTCCATTCCGTATCAAGCCCGTCACCTGTCATGACTGGAGTGATGAGCAGCGGCCCTGGAGGATTCACTGATTGAGATCCCCCTGGAATGCATACTATCTCGGGCTCACATCCGGGGGGAACGGGGATGAAGCATGTGAATGAGGGCAGAACATACTCATCCTTCGTGAACGAAACTCCCATACCTTGAATAACAGGGTACCACCGGTCTTCATAGCTCCGGAAGGAAGGCTGGCCGACGTTTACAGTGAATGAGCATCCATCATTACCAGAGTAATCGTAAGTAACGATATCATGGTGCTCCCGGTTACCCAGCAGAAGAACAGCCAGTATAAGAATGTTCAAAGTATTTTCCTTTCAGATCGGAATACTGCTCAATCAGAGTCCGCGATGAGAATACATGAACATTCATTCTGTTCGCAGACCGTGAATATGTGACTCCTTATAGGCAATATAGCTCCGTTATAATGTATGTGTTCCCGTATGGAATCTCTAACAGTGTACTTTCTGATAAAAATTAAAAGATAAGTATATCTATTCTGCTTCCTATGTAAAAGGTTCAGGCGCGGAAGTTTCTTATATTCACACGATACACAGGCGGAGGAACAGATGAATTCACTTTCATGGCATCTCGCATGGAGATACCTCAGAAGGCACCCGCGAAGAAAGCACCTGGCATTCTCAACCATCGTCAGTGTAGCAGGCGTGGCACTCGGAGTGGGGGCCCTGATAATAGTAATGGGTGTCCTCTCCGGTCTTGAGGATTTCATCGAGGAATCGGTTATCACGGTTGACGCACCCCATGTGATAATGGCGGACAGCGGCAGCTCATTTCAGATGTCTGACAGCCTGCTTGATGAACTGGAAGCTCTCGTTTCTACCGGCAGCATCTCTCCCTATATCCAGGGTGAGGCGATAATCCGTATGCCCTCACGGGGTGTGGATTCAGGATGCAGAGTCAGAGGAGTTGACCCTGAGCGGGAATTCACCTCCGGCATGATGGAAGATAAACTCTCTTACGGAGAGCTTGTACTTTCTACTCCGGAGGGGTTTGATTGCGTCCTGATGGGCCTGTATCTTGCAGAGCGGTTCTATCATTCCGTAGGCGATACGTTGTACCTGTTCCCGCCAAAGGCGTTCTTTTCCAGCAGAGGACATGCCATAGGGAAGGCTGTTCTCTCGGGAGCCCTGGAAACCGGGCTGCCTGTAAACGATGAGACTCTGGCCTATATTCCGCTCGATCTGGCAAGAAGAATGTACCTTCCCGAAGGCGGTTACACCGGAATAAAGCTCTATCCGGCGGAAGGTTTCTCTCCAGAACATACTGCAGAAGCTGCGGCTGTTCTGCTGCCCGAAGGGGTCTCGATAAGAACATGGAAAGAACTGAACCCTGATCTTGCCGCCTCCATGAAGCTCGAGAGAATGGGAGCCTTCCTGGCTCTGCTTCTCATAACACTTGTCGCTACCTTCAACATTATGGGAACTATCGCCAGAACGGCCATCGAACGCAGAAAGGACATCTCCGTTATAAAGGCCATGGGAGGCAACAACAGGCTTGTGTTCAGCATATTCCTCTGGGAAGGGATAATCGTTGGAGCAGCAGGTATCGCTCTTGGATTTCTAGTCGGCCTTGCCGGCTGCTGGCTCATAGGTGATACCGGCCTTCTTCAGCTTCCTGATGTCTATTCATTCCATGAAAATATCCCTGTCAGGATTTCAATACCACGGACAGCCATGGTCGGACTCTTAGCTTTCGTACTCAGCCTGACATCAGGCATTCTCCCCGCTATGAAGGCAGCAGGATTCGATCCTGTACGAGGGCTCCAGAGTTGAATATTCTTCTTGCAGTTCTGCTGGCCTACGCGTACTCTCCAGGCGACTCAAGCTGGAAACTGGTAACACTGGGTAATATCCCCGAGAGGGCTATCCTCTTCGCTGAACTTGCGGCTGCAGAAGGGGGCAGATCGACGATCGATCTTGCAACCATGCTTGAGATGGCGGGAAGGTTTACAGAAGCTGAGCACTGTTACAGCCTTGCGCTTAACTCGTCCACCGATCCTCTGCTTTCAGAATGGCTCGAGAACAGGCTGAAAGGCAGCAGACCTCTGGACACTGTTATAGTTCTCAGTACAGTTATCACTAACATGAGCGATACTGATGCCATTGATATATCAGTTGAAATTCCTCTGCCCCGATCCCATCCCCCGTATCAGCGGATAGAGCAGCTTGCAAGTGCTTTCATTGTGGAGGGTGATCTGATGCGGCAGCATATTGATATTCTGCCTTCCCGAGCTACTGTTGTGCTTCCACTGATACTTCACATAACACAGCAGCCTTACAACTTCAGACCCCTTCCAGAGCAATATCCCGGCATATCAGGTTCGATCAGCCTGGAGGATATCTCTTCATTTATAAGAACAATTCAAATACCGGAAACTGAAACCGGTCCGGGGCCATGCCTTGATATCGCATACCTGCTGCAGGACATCGCGGCGGACGCGGGTCTTGAACTGCATATCACCGGCGGATTACTCATTGCCGGAGAGGACAGCCTGCTTTTCCACGCCTGGAATCAAGTTGCGGGAACCGGCATACCCATTGACGCAGTGCTTTTCCATACGGACTCTCTGAGAGGTATCGGACACTGTTCCACGGATATTATTCCGCTGTGGAATTTTGAGCATACCGATGGACACGAGGTATCTGTTTTCTACCCTCAACAGGATATTCAGCTGGATATATCGATGCAGGCGTCCTTCGCTGATCCGGATTTCATAGCCGGACTCCTGAAGCTCTTCCCGATCTCCCTGATCTCAAGAATTTGAATTTCCTTCACGCGGAGGTTAGTATGAAACAAATCTTAATGATTACACTGATAGCACTGCTGATCCCCGCCCTGACCGGATGCGGCCCGGACGAAGGCACCGCTGCAGATAATGCAGGTGATGAGTACGTCATACTGCAGAACTGCGTTGATGCCATCGGTGGCGGGGAAACCATCAGTAATATTCATGTGATACATACCATCGACAGCCTTTCAATGGCCGGGATGACCGGCATGACCGAATCGTGGTGGGTACGTGAACCGTTCATAGGATTCTCCGTCACGGAGATAGGTCCCGTGAAGCAGCAGGTTCTGATACAGGGGGACAGTGTATGGACAGTTGACCGTAACGGACATCTTTCCCCCGGGGGCACCGAGCAGAGGGATCAGATGATGCTATCCAGAAGCACGGTCTTCTACGACTACCTCTTCGATACTTCAATGGTCTCATTAGGAACGGACACTTTGATAGACAGCGTTCTAACCGTACCACTTCGTCTTTCGGATCAGCCGAACGTAGTCTTCTACTATTCAAAGGAGACGTGGCTTCCCGTGCTCATGACAGCGGTCACAATGGGAATTGAGATCAGGAGCTACCCCGATGACTACGAGAACATCGAAGGTGTGGTCTCAGCGACTTCAAGCATCAGCACCATCCCTGCCTTCGGACAGGAGATAGTAAACTGGAATATCCTTACCGAGTACAATGCAGCCATTCCCGAGTCGATTTTCGTACTCACTCCTGCAGGAGGCGACTGGGAACTGGAGAACCCCGGAACTCCCGCTGCCTTTTCACTCAAGGGTGAGCATATCTATCTTGAAGGAGAGGTCAACGGAAATCCTGCAACCATACTTCTGGACAGCGGAGCGGGAGCGACGGTCCTGGACAGCGCACTGGCAGCAGAACTCGGGCTGGAGGGTACAGGAAGCCTCCCGGCAAGAGGGATCGGAGGGACAAGGGAGTTCTCGTTCGCGGAGGTTGAATCCTATTACGCCGCGGGAGCCCTGATGAGCGATCAGACACTGGCGGTATTGCCGCTTTCAGAGGAATTCTATCCTTCAACCGGAGAGATGATAGATCTGATCATCGGTTACGATTTCCTCAGCCGTTTTGTTACAAGGATAGATTACGGCTCTGAGACAATAACCCTGTTCGACCCTGACAGTTTCAGCATCGACAGTGATGACGCTTCAGTTCTACCCGCGGAGAGGAGCATGAGCCTTCTGTCGATTCAGGCGGTTCTGGAGGATTCGGTTCCAGTTACTCTTCTACTTGATACCGGAGCGGGTGGGAACGTTCATCTTACACCATCATTTTTCGAAGAGCATCCTGATTTCCTGAACGACAGGCCTGCTTTTGAAACGGAGATAAAGGGAGTAGGAGGAGAGGAGACCATCAGCGGGTTCAGGGTCTCGGAGATCACATTGGGGGACTATACGGTGCCTGGCGGAATCTGCTCAAGCTTCAACGGGGGCGACATATTCAATCAGTACGACGGAATCCTCGGGAACGGTGTTCTAAGCAGATTCGTAGTGTACCTCGATTACAGCTCGGGAAGAATCATTCTGGAACCCTCCTCCCTTTTCGAAGAAGGCCTTCCGGAATCACTTACAGGAATGGGGCTTGAGATCGAGGACAGCAACCTTATCGTAAGCAAAGTCATACCGGACTCCCCCGCGGAGGAAGCGGGTATTCTCGAAGGTGATATACTGCTTGAGATAGATGGAAACCCCGTCTCA
Organism: Candidatus Aegiribacteria sp.; assembly: GCA_030610085.1. Classification (GTDB taxonomy): domain Bacteria; phylum Fermentibacterota; class Fermentibacteria; order Fermentibacterales; family JCC-6; genus Aegiribacteria. The sequence continues at coordinate 2,745 of JAUWSL010000007.1, read as the reverse complement.
GTAGAACAGTTTAACGAACTTGATGACTATCTGCCGGATACTGCCGGTTCTACTGTTTCATTGAAGTTTCTAAGGGACGGCACCGATATCGAACTTGAGCTGATAACCGGCTACCTTGTACCGATTATCATTATTCAGATTCCTTGACATTCTCTGTAAAAAGGACGTATTATAACTGCAGGTAAATGAATTATCATTACTCAATAACACTGCACTGGTAGGAATAATCCAGCCTGACACGAGATTTCCCTTCCGCGCCGGGAAGGAACTCATTATGACGCCACCCCCCGTGATTCGGCTAATAATCGTGATCATATCTCTTGTCCTCATCTCCACATTGTCTGCAGACACTCCCTCGGATAACGACATATCCACTCTAGCAATGAGGATAAGGAGCCCTGATCTGATTGCATCGGACATAACACTTAAGCTGCTCTGCGAACTGTCATGGCTTAATTTTGACGCCGTGAACTTCTCCGGTCCGGCTTCAAGCACTGCTTTCCAGGATCTCATGTCCCTCTGCGACAGCGCAGGTATGTACTACTCCATCTGCCCAAATGAGATAATGCAGTATCTCAAGGCATGGGCAGCCCCGGAGTACAGGTACTGGTTCAGGAACAGCGATGAATTACTTACCTCCGATTCCTGCTTTGCCAGATGTGATGCTGATTGTGATTCAATAGTGCAGTACTTAAGTGCTGAATCACTGTATTTCGAGCATGACACAATTTCGATAGAAGTGACAATTGGAGCTCTTGCTGAGATCACGTTGTACAACGACTTCCTCTGGTTCTACGAAGTATACGACGAAGCTCCTTCCCAGCAGTGGCGGCATGCAGTAGATACGCTTCTCTGGAAGGGTTACCTTCCCAATGTTTTCACGCAGGATACTTTAAGCGGTGATACCCTTTCACTTGAAGAAGTCGAAGCCAGTGGAATCTTTTCCATTCAGAAATATTACGCTGAACACGACACTACAAATTCAGTAACCTTCACCCTCAACTACGGCCTTCTGCATACGATATATCAGAATGAATATACGGGGCTTGACGGGGATAGAATTCATGGTACAATGGCCGACCAGGCCATCTCTGTAAGAGCCGTGATGGAAGCCGAGTACCAGGGACCACCCAGTGGTCAGGGCACTCCTCTGCCCGTGGACAATCCACCTGAATTCATCATGTTCGATTACTATCCCTTCAGGTATGTTCACCCTGGCTCAGGTACCGCAGAGATGTGCGACCCGGACTGGCTCTTCCTGATAGATCATTTCGAGGAAGGCATCGATTCCACCGTGATACCCGCGCATGAGTACGACTGTCCTGTCTACTACTTCCCCCAGACCTTCGGCAAGGCAGGCGGACCGAACATGTATGATTCCTCAGGCTATCTGAATTACGAGTCCTATTATCACCGCAACCCCGCTCCCGGGGAGTTCCGCATGCTGTGCAACCTTGCTCTTCTGCACCAGGCCAAGGGGATCTTCCCTTACAACTTGTGCAGCTATCAGGAATTCGATGAGGGCAACCCGTGCATCATAATGAGCTCGCTTCTTGACAGACACAACATCCCGTTCGACGCCGACTACGAGGAATGGGTTTATACGGGTCGGTGGCCGGCGGACAGTCTGGCATACATCAGACCTGATTCGATCCCACCCTGGATAGACGGCTACGATCCGCTTTTCTCAATGAACACACCACCCGATACAACCGGACAAGCAAGAACCCAGAAAAGTGAAGAGATCTGGTACGAATGGCATTTTGCTCCCTATGCCGCTCTGTATAACGATATCTATGATATCCTTGCCGGGATTAAGATCATAGGTCCTGAGATGTATGACCTCTGGTGGTGGGAGGAGAGCGGTACCGCTTACTGGGATGTGGCTGAGATCACTGTCCCTGATTCGAGTCTTCTGGACAATTATGTATCTCCAAGAATCAGGGTTTTTTACAACGAAGACAACGATTGTGCATATTTGTTCTACGTGAATAGATATTGTGGTGAATATTACATGGGTAATACCGATGAGATTCCGGTGCATATCAGTATTCAGAGCACTCAACTTCCAGGAAGTCCCGGGAATCCCTATCTTTACGAAGATGCTCTTGATCACAGCAGGCGTTATCTTGTGCCAATTGAAGATGGACCCCGAAACTGGTATTACTTCGATGATACTCTGGAGGCCGGAGAGAGCAGGCTGCTGGAGTTCGTTGACCTTTCAGATCCAATCCAGGCCGATCTCAGGATTACTTCTCCCGATGTTTTCTGCTATCCCGCGGGATTCTTCGGCAGGAATACTGAGCTTCGCTGCAGAGCAGGCGTGAATCTTAACCTTGGAGCGACATTCTACAACATGGGAACTGATTCCACAGGTGATGTGGAGGTTGCTTTCACGGATCATTCCGAAGCATTCCCGGCACTGATCGGCGCAGATACTCTCAGCTTTGGAGGTTTATCCCAGGACTATGAGCCGGACAGTGCTTCCGCCATTGTACTCTGGAGTACTGACTCCACTGATATCGGTATACATATCATCGAGATAAGCGCGGATACGGTTTCCGGAGAAGATACCTTTGACAACTCTCTATTTGTGACCGTACTGGTAGAGCCTCGTGATTACGCCACATATGTCAGGGGAGATGCCTGGGATATGGACTATGACAGTACCAGCAGCTGGCATACATGTGATATCGAGGATATCGATTTCAACTGGGACACGACCTCGACAGGCTGGACCGATTC
>JAUWSL010000047.1 GCA_030610085.1 Candidatus Aegiribacteria sp. | reverse complement strand
GTGTATGCGTTTGCCATTCCCCCGTTACGCTGTATCATCTGCCAGTAGGTGCCGGGGCCGAATTTCGCCGATCCCTTGAACATCATATGCTCGCAGAAATGACTGAAACCCAGTGTTTCAGGGGTTTCCCAGAGAGAACCGGCCCGGTACACCAGGCAGACTGCAGCTACAGGAGAGTACCGGAGTTCCTGAAGCATGACCGTAAGACCATTTTCAAGTTTCTCTACTCTCAGATCGTCCGGCAGAAAAGTCCCGTTCATATTCTGCAGATATCTTCCTGTAGTTCATCAGGTCCCACGGCTGATTCTGCAGATACTGGCACTGCCTGAAACATCATAGCCAGCGAAGATATTATCATGAGTGCAGCCTTTCAGGAGTAATGGATTATGTATGTAACATGACAGTATGCTATAGAGGAACAATATTCACAATAGTATACTGAATTCATCAACAGGCTTCCGAGTTTCGGTTGCTAAATGAATCAAGTAAGCATGACAGGGGAATATGGAAAAAGCTGTTACAGTCACGGTCGGGTATTATCAGTTTTCACCGGAATTCGGTTGCGTAAGTAAGAACCTTATGGAAGTCTTGAACTGTCTTGAGAATACTGACGCTGATATTATCGTTCTGCCTGAGCTTCCTTTTACCGGATACGGTTTCAGTAACAGGGAAGAGCTGTTGTCTTATTCTGAAGACCCGAATGATTCTTCAACAGTATCGGATCTGGTTTCGCTTTGCGTGCGCCGAGGTATACATATCGTTACAGGTTTTGCGGAGAGATCCGACGATAAGTGCTTCAACAGTTCTCTGCTGCTGGGTCCTTCAGGTATTTGCGGTATCTATAGGAAACTGCACCTCTTTGACAGGGAGAAAGTCTACTTTGACCCCGGGAACCTGCCCCTGAAAGTGTTCGATATTGGCGGGATTCGTATCGGTATGATGATCTGTTTTGACTGGATATTTCCTGAAGTAGCCAGGACGCTTGCCCTGCAGGGAGCTGATATCCTGTGTCATCCTGCGAACCTTGTTCTGACGTACTGTCAGCAGACGATGCTGTCCAGAAGTATTGAGAATATGGTCTATTCCGTCACTGCCAACAGAACCGGATGCGAGAAACACTCGTTCGGAGATCTCGAATTTACCGGAACAAGTCAGATCGTTGCTCCTGGCGGAGTTATCATTCACAGAGGCGACAATGAGAATAAGGAAGTTTACTCAGCTGAGATAAATATCGACAGGGCAAGAAATAAGGCCATTACACAAAGAAATGATGTACTTGCGGACAGAAGACCCGGATACTATCTGAGGTAGTTTGAACAGCCTTGAAATACTTGTGGTTTGAAAGCATATTAAAACATACTGGGGGCTGTTTTTTTTATTCCGAAAGGTTGTATTCCGATGCCTCACAACAGATGCAAGTTCATTTTCGTAACTGGTGGCGTAGTTTCCTCCCTTGGAAAAGGGATCACTGCCGCTTCCATTGCTTTATTGCTTCGTCAGAGGGATTACAGTGTAACATTGCAGAAACTGGATCCCTACCTTAATATCGATCCGGGAACCATGTCTCCATATCAGCATGGAGAGGTATACGTTACGGATGACGGTACAGAGACCGATCTTGATCTGGGACATTACGAGCGTTTCGCGGGTGTATCGTGCAACCGCAACAGCAACTACACTGCGGGCAGGATCTATTCGACTGTTCTGGCACGGGAGCGTGAGGGCGGGTATCTCGGCAAGACCGTTCAGGTGATACCACACATTACGGATGAAATAAAGAAAGCTATCCTGTCCCAGGCGGATGAAGGTATCGATATCGCAATAACGGAGGTTGGAGGGACAGCAGGTGATATCGAGGGGCTGCCTTTTCTCGAAGCCCTCAGGGAACTCGGTCAGGATCTGGGCAGGGAGAACGTACTGTACATCCATCTTACGCTGATACCCTGGCTGTCCGCATCCCGGGAACTGAAAACGAAACCTTCACAGCAGTCGGCGAGCATTCTTCGCAATATCGGGATCATTCCGGACATTCTTATTTGCAGGACTGAAAAAACCCTTCAGGAAGAACACTTCAGAAAACTCTCCATGTTCTGCAGCGTCCCGCTTGATGCTGTTATTGAAGAGAAAGACGTAGAGAATTCCATATACGAAGTACCAGTTGAACTTGCTGATCAGAAACTTGATGAACTCATTCTAAAAAGGCTGCAACTGCCCTTCAATCACCTGGACCTTGATGAGTGGAAAAACATGATAGGCAGGGTAGTAAATCCCTCCGGTCCTCCGGTCAGGATTGGTGTTGTCGGCAAGTACATGGGCCTGCGGGATGCTTACAAGAGCATTTATGAAGCTCTGACTCATGGAGGTATCTCAAACGACGCCAAGCTGGAAATAAAGGGCATCGAGTCGGAAGACCTTGAGGGGGATCGCACGGATGCCCTTGAAGGCATAGATGGAATATTGGTTCCAGGTGGATTCGGTCACAGGGGTATCGAGGGAAAACTGGAGGCAGTCCGGTTCGCAAGGGAGAGAAATATTCCATTTCTTGGTATCTGTCTTGGAATGCAGTGCGCCGTAATAGAAACAGCCAGGCACCTTGTGGGGCTGAGCGATGCCAACAGTTCCGAATTCAACTCCGCGTGCTCCCACCCTGTAATACATCTTATGGAGGAACAGACTGAGATTACCGATAAGGGTGGAACGATGCGTCTTGGTCTTTACCCATGTATCCTGCTTGACGGCTCGGTGGCAAAATCGGCCTACGGCAGCCAGGAGATTTCTGAGCGTCACAGGCACAGATACGAGTTCAACAATAATTACAGAGAAAGACTTGAAGAAGCGGGACTCGTCTGTTCCGGTCTTTCTCCGGGCGGAGATCTTGTTGAGATAATTGAAAGACCGGATCACAGATGGTTTGTTGCATGCCAGTTCCATCCTGAATTCACTTCAACTCCCCTCAGGCCCAATCCGCTTTTCAAAGCCTTCGTGGGAGCAGCAGGGGAACATGCAATTGAATAGACCGGGTGAGTACTGCGGTCTGTGCGGAATCAGCGGATTCAGAGGGAATTCCGTTGCCCTTGTATCTGAGGGACTACTGGCTCTTCAGCACAGGGGTCAGGAGGCTGCCGGAGTGCTTGTCTGCTCCGATAGTAAGATGAAGCTGCACAAAAGAAAAGGTACCGTATCCGAGGCTATGTCTGACATTCCACCGGATTTTGTCACAGGCAGAATCGAAGCGGCGATGGGTCATGTAAGGTATGGAACCTATGGAGGTGAGGGACTTGAAAACGCTCAGCCGCTGATGGTGAGCATGGCAGGATTTCAGATTGGGATCGCCCATAATGGAACCCTGTCAAACGCCGGATTGCTGAGGGAAGAGCTGCAGTGTCAGGGAGCCATCTTCATGACGAATACCGATACCGAGGTTGTTCTGCACCTGATGTCCCGTCATCTCGAAAAGACCGGTTTCAATATCCCGGAAGCTCTGGAGATAGCTCTCAACAGACTTCAGGGAGCATACTGTTTCCTCATAATGACTCCAGATGGTTTTTATGCCGTGAGGGATCCTCTCGGTTTCAGACCCCTTAACCTTGGCAGGTTCGAGGAGGGGGGCTGGATAGTAGCGAGTGAAACCCTTGCGTTTGATGTTTGCGGTGCCGAGTACGTGCGGGAAATTGATGCAGGGGAGATCCTTTACATTCCTCATGATACATTCGTTCTGAAATCGGGGCGGTTCAGTAATGGATCGAATCTTTTCAGTAACAGACCAGGTCTTGCACAGTGCATATTTGAGCACGTCTATTTCGGAAGACCCGGAAGCAGGATATTCGGAGACAGCGTTTACACAACAAGGCTTGCATTGGGACGTCAGCTCGCAAGGGAATACCCTGTGAAATGTGATATGGTAGCTCCGGTTCCGGACAGTGGAATGTTCGCCGCAATTGGTTTTGCCAGGGAGCTGGGATTACCTTTCGATATGTGCTTTACCCGCAACCATTACGTAGGCAGGACATTCATCAATCCTGCTTCAGCAAAGCGGGCAACTATGGTAATGAGAAAGCTTCAGCCCATACCGGAATCTGTGAAGGGGAAAAGGCTATGTGTTGTTGAGGATAGTATCGTCAGGGGTACAACCAGCCGGGCCAGAATAAGGGCTCTCCGCGAAGCCGGAGCGGCGGAGGTTCACATGAGAGTCAGCTGCCCTCCCCATAAATTCGGCTGTTACTTCGGAATTGATTTCCCTGAACAATCGAAGCTCATTGCCCGGAATTTCTCTGTGGAAGAGATTGCTGACCAGCTCGAACTTGACAGCCTTGGATACCTGTCGAAAGAGGGAATGCTCAGCTGCGTTCAGGCGCATAACCCCTGCGATTACTGCACAGCCTGCTTCGATGGTGAATATCCTGTAAAACCACCTGAGCCTGTCGCAGAATATGAAGTGTACAATAATCATAATTAAGGAGATACAATGGTTCCCGGCGGAGTAGCGATTCTTGATTTCGGTTCCCAGTACAATCAGCTGATTGCAAGAAGAATAAGGGAGATGGGTGTGTACTGCGAGCTGATCCCCGGTAATGCACCGATGCCTTCGATATTCAGAATTAAGCCGGCCGCATTGATTCTGTCCGGGGGACCTTCAAGTGTATACGATCATGATGCTCCTCAGCCTGACCCGGCGATTTTTCAGACTGAGTTGCCGATGCTTGGTATCTGTTATGGGATGCAGCTTCTGGCCCTTCATGAGAATGGAAAGGTAGAGGGGGGGTACGAGAGGGAGTATGGCCCCGCGAAGCTGTATCATGAAAAAGACATTGATCTTTTCAACGATATCGAATCGGGACTTCAGGCCTGGATGAGCCACGGAGACAGGGTTGTTAAGGTTCCAGCTGGATACCGGACGACAGCATATACCGAGTTGCTTCCCATAGCAGCAATGGCTGATGTCACCAGAAGAAGGTATGGAGTGCAGTTTCATCCAGAGGTGAATCATACCGAATTCGGAGTAAAACTCCTGAGAAATTTTGTTTTCGGGATTTCCGGTATTTCTCCCGATTGGAGCATGAAAACATTCCTGAAGAAATCGATCGAAACTGTACGGGATGAACTTGCGGGCGGTGGTAATGTCATCCTTGGACTTTCCGGAGGTGTGGATTCCTCCGTTGTGGCAGCACTTCTTCATGAAGCAGTACCACAGAGGTTCACTCCGATCTTCGTGGATAACGGTCTATTGAGAATGGGTGAAAGGGAAGAGGTAGTGGAAACTTTCCGTGATCATTTCGGGATGCCGCTTAAGGTTATTGACGGTTCAGAAAAGTTCCTGTCCGCTTTGAGCGGAGTGACAGATCCGGAAAAGAAAAGGAAGATCATTGGCAGAGTATTCATTGAGCTTTTCGAGAGTGCAGCGTCTGAAATCGAGAATGTGACCCATCTTGCTCAGGGGACGCTTTACCCCGATGTCATCGAGAGTATTTCCTTCCGAGGTCCTTCTGCGACCATCAAGAGTCATCACAATGTCGGCGGTCTGCCCGAGAGGATGAACCTCAGACTTCTGGAACCGCTTCGGGAGCTGTTCAAGGACGAAGTGAGGGAGCTTGGGCATGAGCTGGGCCTGCCTGATCATATTGTTTCAAGGCATCCTTTCCCAGGTCCGGGACTCGCGGTAAGGATCCTTGGTGATATCAACCATGAAGATCTGGACATCCTGAGAAAAGCTGACAGGATCTTCATAGACTATCTTCTGGAGAACGATCTCTACGATGAGATCTGGCAGGCTTTCGCCGTTCTTCTCCCTGTGAGAACCGTCGGAGTGATGGGGGACGAAAGAACTTATGACAGGGTCATCGCCCTGCGTGCCGTAACTTCCACGGACGGGATGACAGCTGACTGGTACAGAATGCCTCCGGAACACCTGGCCAGGATATCATCTGCAATCGTTAACAGGGTCAAAGGTGTCAGCAGGGTAGTGTACGATATCTCAACCAAACCGCCCGGCACGATCGAATGGGAGTAAATAATATATTTGTAGTATGACTAATAAAATGATAATAATGCTCAAATGCAAGACCTGGCCCTACTTGTCACTTACTGCAGGATGATCAATCCGTTTGAGACAACATGATCACGAGAGTTCATTACCACCAGATACAGTCCCGGCTGAAGCTCGTCCAGCACAATCTCGTGATCACCCGCATCCATCTCACCGATGAAAGGTGTTTCAACAAGCCTGCCGCTGCATGAATAAACGCTTATCCTCACATTCTGACGCTCCGGAACCGTGCATGATACGATGGCGGAACCCACGGAGGGATTAACAACCGAAATGCTTGGATAGAAATCGTTTCCCGTTTCGTGTTCAGCGATCCCTGTTCCCTGCCATCCTGCTATCACTGCCATCATGTACCAGAGAGCCTCACCTTTCTGGTAACAGCTTTCGGCGGTTGTATGACCGTATTCATCACCGTAGAACTGGGGATGTTCCGCCGGGATGTCGTATCCGCCGTAGGAGTAGGTATGCTGTTCCCATGAGGAGCTGGAAGGATTGTACCACCAGCAGTCAAGGTCAGCAAAATCGTAAAGAACCTTGTCATTAAGGTTACAGTAGCTGCGTATCTGCTCATTTCCCTGCCACCTGTTGAGACCTTCAGAATCTGTTCCCTGAGCATTTCCGGTGACGTAAATGAACGTAACATCAGGATATTCGGTTTCAAGAACCGTCATTGAATCGAGGTATGCCTGTATCTGAGACTCGCTGTAGTAATCCAGCTGACAGCACCAGCACCACATGGAAGTCTCTATTTCAGGGTTGTTGTCAAGAACATCCCGTGTAAGATTCATACCGCTTGAGGTTTCCCAGTACAGGTCCGGTGATATGTACGATACCGTCTCCTGTCCGTCGAAGATACACCATGCACCCGCCACTGAGGGAAGGTAGGAAATCCCTCTTTCGTAATCGTAGAATGAACTGTCAGCCTCTATGAACTGAAGCCCGTAGGTCAGCTGACCGCCATGGGATGTGTGCGCGTAATGCGATGGGATATCATCCTGTACCGTTTCGATCCAGAAACCCGGGATCTGTTCCAGAACAGCGCAGTTATGATCGATAACTGTGGCTCCGTGAAGAACAGCGCAGAATCCCGCGAGAATGATCAGATATCTCATAAGATCCCCTTTGTATATGTCGATTCCAGAGAGCACTCCCTCAAGTACATTACAAAAGAATATCTCCTGAAGCAATTAAGGGCTGATAAAAAACCGGGAAGAGCATTTGCTCTTCCCGGCTCAGCAATATGCTGCAAGAAGCTAGAATACTGCTTTAATGCTGCCCCATGTTCCGCGATCAAGTGAAACGTACGGATCACCTTCAATTATCTGGAAGGTATCTGTCGCGGGATATCCGGTAGTTGAACCGGGAACCCACGGACCGCCTGCCGTTACGATTCTGTAGCACTCATTGCCTTCAACAGTTGCATCCAGGATTATGTAGAAGGTATCTGCGCCTGGACGATGGATGCTTACCCAGTAAGTAACATCCTGTTCTGCAAGAAAGTAATCGGTATCCGGTAATGTGACTCTTGTCTCCCAGATCACATATCCGGCAAATGTTACACCGGTGTCACCAAGCTCGACGGCAGTAGGTACACCAGACCACAGCTCAGTGCCGGGTCCTCCGGCAGGATTGTCATCATAGAACAGAACTTCAAGATCAGCTGGACCTGGTACGGCTCCGGTCGAAATAGTCCACCACCATACATGAGTAATATCGTACTTGGCGGAAGGTGTAAAATCTTCTGCATGGTAGTAATCACCGAAACCTGCGAACGCAGTAGAGTACATTTCCGCTTCTACGAAGGGATTTGAATCGACGTAATCATCAGTTTCAGGGACCTCGAGAATGCACTTGCCTGCGATCTCACCTGTCAGGGTTGATGAAGCGAAAGATGAGGCTGCTGCGACGAAGAGAACAACAAAGAACAGTTTCATAGAACACATCCTCTCAATTGGGTTTAACAATACGATTTCGAAACTCCACAGTAATCTATAAGTTACGGAGTTCATGTCAATGCTGTATTCAATACAGGGACTTTTCTGTTTTTCCTCTTCCCTGTCTGCATGTAATGTATTGCACCGGAAGGGGTAATCGTATGATAATAGCTGTACATCAACCTGAGGGGTATTTAAATGAAATCACTGGTTGCTCTTGTTTTCCTCTGTTCGGTATCTCCTGTTAACGGGGGAGGGCCGCTGTGGTCACCGACGGTTGGTGTAAAAATCACCACGCCGCAGAAAATAAGTGTTTCAATAGGCTTCAGTAATATCCCCTGGAACAGTCTATGGGGTGGTGACAGCGGTATGGTATTCCGACTGGAACCCGGGCTTGCCGGCGGAAAAGTGCATCTGGGGATAAGAAGCGCTTTCAGTATGCTTTTTCTTCCGGTAACATCTATCGATATGTGCTGTTCCCTCATGTACACCTGGAACGATCCCTGGAACGGCCTTGAGAATGATCAGACCTATGCCGGAGTTGAATTCCGGGGAGGATTTCACTTATTTATTTTTTCAGCAGGTATTTACAGGCATGTATCCGGTTCAGACACCGATCATGACTGGGTATTTTCCGGTGGTGCCGGGTTCGGGTTCTGATTACAGGTATCCTTTCTATTTTCTGCGTCAGACAGGTATATTGACAATCATCTGTTCCATAGCAATGAAATAGTAAAGTGATGAAAGCTGGTGTTAAATGGAAAAGACTTTTGTGATTCTTGCCGCAGCCGCAGCTGTTTCGGTTGCAGGCAGCGTATATGTATGTGACTATGAATACCAGGCCGATCTGACGATTTTCGTTGTTGATTACGAGTATCAGGCTGACATATCGGTTTTTGTGGTCGATTACGAATACCAGGCTGATGGTGAGGATGCTCTATGGTATTTTGTGGATTACGAGTATCAGTCGGATATTGATATTTACTATGTTGATTACGAGTATCAGGCTGACCTCTGCGTGTACTTCGTAGAATACGAATATCAGGCCGGCTGGGACGGGGGCAATAAATGGCAGATGAGACTTCATTAGAGAGGCACACCGCAACAGGCATAATCCACAGTAGATGAATCCTGCCATTTCAATGATCCGTTAATTATTAGGTGATCTGTGAAGCAATCCATTATATTTGACATACAAGACGGGACAAAGCTGACTGAAGCTTTGTCCTTTTCCTTTACTATAAACGGGAGGTGATTTGAGTGAGCATCAGAAATGAAATTCAGGACTACGTCGGCATTCTCGCCGGTTCGATCCTGTTTGGAATAGCATATTCGTGGTTTTTGTTTCCCTTTCAGGTATCACCAGGCGGCGTTGCCGGCCTTGCCCAGGTTCTGTACCACTGGACAGGGATCTCCGAAAGCATCTGGATGTTCGGTTTCAACGTACCTCTGTTCCTGCTGGGTTACCTGGTTCTGGGAAAGCAGTTCGGGACAAGAAGCCTTGCGGGAACGCTCATGTCGAACACCATGTGCTGGTTTTTCCAGCCCTCCCATCTATCGTTTCTTTCAAACTACGAAAATCTGGTATATAACGTTGCCGGAGAAGGGCAGCTGCCCCGTCTGGCGGTCTTTTTCAGCGGAAACTCCGAAATGGACATACTCCTGGCTTCCATAGCGGGTTCCGCTCTGCTTGGATTGGGCCTTGGGCTCATTTTCAAATTCCGGGGATCTACCGGTGGAACTGATATCCCTGTGGCAATACTGAAAAAGTACACCGGTGTTTCGATAAGTACCGGTTACTGGATGGTCGAATCCCTGATCATTCTGGCGGTTGGTTTCGTATTCAGGAATCCGGTCATCGTCATCTGGGCTTATCTCAACCTGTTCCTTACAAGCAGGATGACCGATTTCGCGGCTGAGGGAATGCCCTATGTCAAAGCGGTAATGATAGTGACTGATAAACCCGATGAAGTGAGGGACGCTATCTTCGGGAAGCTCAATCGGGGAGTGACTTTTCTGAAAGCTGAAGGAGGGTACAGACGTGACAAGAAGGATATCATATACGTCTGTATTCATCGCAGGCAGGTTATGCTTTTAAGAAGAATACTGAAGAATATCGATCCGGATGCTTTCATGGTTCTGCATGATGCTTACGATGTAATGGGATACGGATTCAGGCAGAGAACACTGACGTACTGAAATACCCGGGACTGGTGCTGGATCATATTTCCGGAGAATAGAGAATGGCGGGAACGTGTGGGAATCGAACCCACCCAGGGTGGTTCTAGCACCCAGCACCGGATTTGAAGTCCGGGAGGGACACCAGTCCCCATGCGCTCCCGCATCCTTAATGGAAATTGTTGTTTCAGTCATACCATGTCAAGTGCTGTTGATATCATCGATTGAATTCCAGGAAGCAAAGAAAAAGGAGCCGGAAGGCCGGCTCCTTTTGTATCGATCTTTGACAGATTACTGCATGATCGTCTTGATGTGTCCCCATGTCGACTGCTCGAGAGCGCCACCCTGCTCTATCAGTGTAAAGTCATCCCAATAGACGTTGCTTCCACCGCTGGAGAAGATGTCAAGAGCTGCGATCTCATTTACTCCTGCTGTCTGCCACGCGTTTGAAGCCAGGAAAACGTCATCGTAGTAGATATCGTATGTGTTCGCACCGAGATAGATTTCAAGTCTGACTTCTGTCCAGCTGTCGAAGATAATAGATGTACTGGTGGTGCTGTAATAGTCCTCTAGAATTCCGGCATCTGAATCAAATTCAAGCTGGACGGACCAGTTATAGGTAGGCGGAACGTATGTGTTCAGCATGATGAAGTACTGCAGGCCAGTTGCACCGGAGGGAATGTAAATCCATCCGATTATTTCCCATTCACCGGATGTCTCACTGAATGGCTGCACGATATCCGTTGTCGGAATAGCTGCCATCGAATGGGGTGTGGAATAAGCATAAGTATCTGTTACATAGCCGTCGTATCCGGGGTCGCCGCCCCATCCTGCCCATCCACCCTGGCCATCCATACTGCTGCCAAGTGCATAGGAGTCAAAATTCTCGGACCAGTCTGCGTTAGCTGCCGGTACGATTACCAGTAATGCCGCGCATACTGTCAAAAGACGAGTTATTCTGTTCATATCAGCCCCCTCGGGTAAAGTTTAACGATAACAGCACTACAACGTATTAATGAGAATATTCTACTTTGGAAGGCAGGTCAAGTCCCGGTTTGTGTTCTGTTTACTCCCACCAGCAGACCAGATCGGGTTCGATAATTCGTCCGAACTCGATATGGCACGGGAGTATTCTCACTGTGAATCCCTGATTTCCCGAGTGACTGCACACGAATGAACCCCTGAAAGAAAACACTCCGCGCTCTTCACCCTCGAAGCTCAGGCTGATCGATTCTCTGTCCGCCAGCCAGCCGTCGTGTTCGACCCTGCCATGATGGACTTCAACAAGGAGATCATCAGATACGAGACCCGGAGCGCAAAGAGTGATCGTGACAGGTATAGGATCACCGACCTTGCATGTACCATTCTCAATCTCCGACTCAACGGATTCCACCCTGACTGACTGCCAGTTCTTCCTGATCTTCTCCATCCATGCAGCCAGCTCTCTGGCACCCGAATAGTTATTTTCTGAAAGCTTCTCTGTTCCTTTGAACGCGGGTACATAGAATTTTGTTGTGTACTCGGCAAGCATTCTGTTGCTGCTGAAAACCGGACATACGTTTTTCATTGATTCCTTCACGATCCCGAGCCAGTTCACGGGGATATCGTTCTTGTCACGATCGTAGAAAATTGGTACGATCTGGTTCTCAATAATATTGTAGAGTTCCTTGGCCTCCAGTCGGTCCTGGAGCTCAGGATCATCGTACTCCTCTCCCGAACCGATGGACCATCCTGCACCCGGCCTGTAAGCCTCAGCCCACCAGCCGTCGGGAACACTGCAGTGAAGTGCTCCATTGAAACAAGCTTTCATACCGCTTGTACCGCATGCTTCCATTGGCAGTCTCGGAGTGTTCAGCCAAACGTCAACGCCCTGAACCAATTGCCTGGCCATGTCCATGGAGTAATCCTCCAGATAGATGATCCTACCGTAGAATTTCTCTTTCATGCAAAGGTTGATGATCTCCCTTATCAATTCCTTGCCGGATGAATCGTGAGGGTGCGCTTTACCGGCAAAAATGAACTGCACCGGGTTCTCCTGGTTATTGACAATTGCAGCAAGGCGCTCTTCATCCCTGAAAAGAAGAGTAGCTCTCTTGTAAGTTGCGAATCTTCTCGCGAAACCGATGGTTACTGTCTCAGGATCAAGAACCGGTATGTCCTCGAGGTGCGGTTTGAGCAGTCCCATCCGTCTTATCTGTTTCTCCCATCTTTCCCTTGACCAGGATATAAGTCTTTCCCTTCTCCTGACATGAACAGGCCATAGTTCTGAGTCCGGGATATTATCGACTTTCTGCCATTCTGTCGCATCTGACTTATTGCTTGACCATCTTGGACCGACATGCCTGCTGAAGAGTTTTCCCATCTCTTCAGATACCCATGTCTCGGGATGTATTCCGTTTGTTACATGCGTAAGAGGTGTATCTGCGGATGGGAGAGCGGGCCACACGTCCTTCCATATTTCTCTCGAGATCTTCCCATGAAGCTTGCTGACGCCGTTTCTGAACTTCGAAAAACGAAGACCGAAAACCGTCAATGAGAACTTTGGATTATCATTGTAATGTCCAAATCGAAGGAACTCTTCGTCCGTAAGGCCTATAGCGTCGATCATGGGGTGAAGGTACCTGGTCACCAGTTCCGTTGAGAATTCCTCATTGCCTGCAGGTACAGGTGTATGGGTTGTGAATACGTTGCCGGCGGACACAATTTCACGTGCTTCAGGGAAGGAAAGCCCTTCCTGCATCAGCTGCCTTATGCGTTCTACGATAAGGAACGCTGAATGTCCTTCGTTAATGTGCCGAACAGCGGGAGCAAGGTTCATCTCGTTCAGGGCTTTGAGGCCGCCTATTCCCAGGATTATTTCCTGCTTGAGCCTCATCTCCCGGTCTCCACCGTACAGCTGGCCTGTTATAGTTCTGTCGCTTTTGTCGTTTTCAGGCAGATTTGTGTCCAGAAGGTACAGGGCAGCCCTGCCCACCTTCACCTGCCAGACCGATGCCCTGACAATCCTGTCGGCCATCGGTACTTCTACAGAGACCTGGGATCCATCATCACGGTAAACCGGTTCAACCGGCATATTGGAGTAATCGTTGATGAAATACCGCTCCTGCTGCCAGCCGTCGCTGTTCAGATACTGGCTGAAGTATCCCTGCCTGTAAAGCAGCGAAACACCGACAGCTGTGAGGCCAAGCTCACTGCAGCTTTTAATCGTATCTCCGGCCAGTACTCCAAGGCCTCCGGAGTAAATAGGTATGCTCTCATGAAGCCCGAATTCAGCAGAAAAAGTGGCGACAAGGAAGTTGTCATTCGTTATTTCCTGCTTCTTCGCAAGAGCGTCAAACCATGTATTTCTTTCAAGATAATCG
>JAUWSL010000073.1 GCA_030610085.1 Candidatus Aegiribacteria sp. | reverse complement strand
CCTTCCATGAAACCCACAGGATCGCCTTTGATCGTCCTGGCAGCGGATAGAAAAGCCTGAAGAGTATCCGGATCTGTTTCGGACTGGATCCATCCGGCAGCCGCCCCGTAGTGATGGGAGCCCAGCTTGAAAGCCGATGCTGCGAAAATGTTGTTATTGTCGATATCACTTGCAGTCGAGTATACTGAGAATTGAGTTTCCATAATTCTTACAAGCCCTGCCGGAGCGGTCAGGCATGAGGATGCATCGTCTGACCAGGCGTAGGAACCGCATGCGAAGCCTGCTGCCCCCGGACCATCCGGAAAAGACTGCAGAGAAAGCATAAACAGAAGTAAGCAGCCGATCAGTATGCTCCCCTTCCCTTGAATATTATGGCAATTGTTCTGAGCAGAATTGTGAAATCAAGCATCAGAGACTGGTTCCTAATATAGTAGTAATCATATCCCAGATTGTCATGAAGGGGAAGCTCCTTTCTGCCCATGATCTGCCACATGCCGGTAAGCCCCGGCTTAACATCCAGCCTGTGTCTCTGCCAGCTTGTATACTTCTCCACTATGAAAGGCATTTCGGGTCTAGGACCGACCAGGCTCATATCACCTCTGAGAACGTTGAACAGTTGAGGCAACTCGTCCAGGCTTGTTCTTCTGAGAAATTTCCCAATGCCTGTAACCCTTGAATCGTTCATCGACAGGGGAGCTACTTCGTACTCATCGGATTCAGGTTTCATTGTTCTGAACTTGTAGAACGTAAACTCTTTTCCTCTGAGTCCCACCCTCTTCTGACTGAAGATCGGTGAACCGTTCTTTCGTACAAGCTGAATAAAAAGTATCACTGACATCAATGGGAACAGAACCAGAAACATCAACGATGCTATCGATACATCCATGAATCTTTTAGTTACGCGGTGCATCACACCCGGTTCACCGTACCCTATTTCAACAATAGGCAGTCTGGCCAGATCATCGACATCGCTGACTCCCAATGCTATTTCGAACAGATCCGTTACAAGCCTGTAATGAATCTGCGTATCCTTCACAAGAGAAATGATCTCCAGTATCCTGGATCTGTCAAGTTCTGGTGCCGCGAAGAATACTTCATCTGCACTCAGCCTGCCGATCGTATCAACAATATCATCAAGCGAAGAAACGATTTCAACACTCTCGAACAGCTCTTTGTCAGTCGCTGCCGTAGAGACCACTCCAACCAGTTCGGGAGCTTTTCCGGGAAATCGCCTCAAAGCTGTAATAACCCTTGCCGCGACCTCTCCGGTTCCGACGATCAGAATCTTAGGAGCTTCCCTCAACGGAGCAATTACGTGCGCTATCTTCCTCGCCAGATATCTTAAGATAGCGGTGACCGGTATGGAGATCCCTATGAACATGAAGAGGATCACCCTTGAGTATTCCGTCCTGACAAGATAACTTACAGCCATTATCGCGATGAGAAGGTAGATAAAAGCCTTCAGAAGCTGCTGCAGCTCACCCATGCTTCCGAGGTGTCTTTTCGGCATGTAAAGACCTGCTCTGGCGAAGGAGAATATCCAGAGAATTGCAACCACCGGCAGGGCTGCCAGATAGAGGATAAGCTGGTGATGAAATCCAGGAAGCATACTGACGAATATCTCAGTTCTGAGCACCCATGTAAGCATGAATACCAGCGGTATGGTTATCAAGTCAGCAGCTATGAGAAGAATCATCAATACACGGTCAGCTCGTCTTACCGGTGCTAATTTCATTGGTCCACCTCTTCAGGGGTAAATATACCCCTGCATAAGCCCGAGAACAGAGCACACCCTCTCCAGAACGCGAAAATTGGAACTGCCGGCACCAGGACTCTGTCACTCCTGAACGCTGTCAGAGCAAGCGGGATAGTGGACATCACAAAAAGAAAACCCCACAGAGCAAGGTAAAGCGGGGCGGTAAACAGCAGGAGCAGCACCGGCAGCAGAAGGGGGCAGAGAATTATCTGAATCTTCAGACAGAAAGGAGTATAGGTATCAGCACCTGCTTTGCGGGGATATCTTCTGATGATCTTCATCCTCCACCTGCCCCTTGAGAACTTCATGCGGAAGTATGCGCTCCAGCTCTCCCGGTGTCTGTGGGATACTTTAGCCAGGGGTGCGAAACGAAGTACGAACCCTTCTCCCGCCATTCTGTACGACAGGTCAATATCTTCATGGTCGGGGAACGGAAAGGATTCATCGAACCCTCCCGTTCTCTCCAGAACACTGCGTCTGTATCCGGCGGAATATGTATCGATGATATCGATGTCTTGGTACTTCGAAAGCAGCATATACCTTTCATCGAACTCTATCTGCGCCAGCCGCTGTATTATCCTTTTACCCCCGGACGAATAGACCCCCTTTACCGCATCAGCCCCGCTGCCGAGAACCATGATCATCTGCTCGGACCAGTCCGGAGATGGTATACAGTCTGAATCCGTGAAGAGCACTGGATCGCCGGTTGAGCTCTTCCATCCCCTGTTCCTCGCTGCCGCAGGGCCGCGGTGACTACCTTCAACAATTCTGTCAGCCATCGCGGCAATTCGCTCCGGAAGGTGATCACCACCGTCCAGAGATACCACTATTTCAAGTCTGTCCCGCACGGTCTGCCCGTTCAGGGCTTCGAGGCATCTCTCAATATCACCGGTATCATTGTACGCCGGCACGATCACGCTGACCGTTTTCGAAGGAATGGTGCCTACCTCCTCCTTGAATTCCTGAACAGGTACTTCCTGAAAGTCGAGAATGCCCGGAATGTCCTTCTCCGTTCATCTGCATCAAGAAGGCTCCTCCAGAGTTTCCCTGCAATGTACGCGGGTCTCAGATAAAACCTGCGTCTTGCGTAATCACAGAAGTCCACAAGTTCTTCTGAAGACAGATTCTCAGTTCTTATAACGCAGCTGTGAAGTCCTTCTTCGGTCAGCCAGTCTCTCCAGCTTTCGGTCAGCAGATCATTCGATTTGCAAACCTGCCTGTACGCTTCAGTGCCCGGATAAACCATCATTGGATAGAACTGAACCGTATCAGGATCGATTTTAAGCGCGAATTCAAGCGTTTCCCGCATGGTTTTCCTGTCCTCGCCGGGAGTGCCCACCATGAAGCACCCGTGAACCAGTATGCCCGCTTTTCTTGCGTTTTCCGCGAATTTCTCTGACATCTCAACCGTTATGCCCTTTCGCATATTACCGAGCATCCTGTTGCTGCCGCTTTCAAAACCCACGCAGATCGAGCGCAGTCCGGCCTTCCTGCAGAGTCTGAGTGTCTGCAGATCGACGTCCGCCCTCATATTGGATGTCCATGAGACAGTTACACCGTTCACGATGAACGATTCTGCAAGTTCCCTGAGACGCCCCATGTCCGCGGATATTGTATCATCCTCGAAAAAGACCGCCTTCACCTCAGGCATGTTATTCTGGATCCAGAGCATTTCGTCCGTGATATTCCCAACCGATCTTCTTCTGAACTTCCTTCCCTGAAGTGTCTGGGGGAACACACAGAAGGTGCAGCCGTGAGGACAGCCTCTTCCGCCCATTATCATTACCTGCGGGAATAGCGCATTGGGATTGTTATACCTGTATATATCAAGATGCCTTGAGTATATCCTGCTGACGTAAGGCAGGGAATCAAGATCGCTCACTCTTTCTCCATCACCTGTAAACACGATCTCACCGTTCGGCTGTCTCAGATGGAGCCCCTTAACTCCGGATAGCTCTTTTCCGGCTTCGATAGCCTCCGCCAGTCCTTTGAGAGGGTTTTCATATTCACCTGCGACAATGCAGGAGAACATCTTACCCATCCTCAGCGTATCATCCGGGAGGGCAGAAGGGTGAGTTCCTACCAGTACTACGAATCTTCCTGCCGAAGCGATTGTGTCCGCGAAACTTACGTCGGATTCAATGGAAGGAGTAGAAGTCTCAACTATCACCAGACCCGGATCAAAGCGGGTGATCCTGGCGATTGTCTGTTCAATATCCAGACAGTCCGCGGGTGCGTCCACCAGGTCGACTTCATGGCCCGCCTGTTCGAGGGCTCCTGCGGCATACGCAAGCCATATCGGGTAATAGAGCGTGCCGCTTTTGGTGACGGCGGGACTTCTCTGTCCCCTGCTGTAACCCGGTATGAAAGGCGGGTTAACTGCCGTAATTCTCATTTATTACCTTCTGCAGAGCGAACCAGACCTCTTCTGTCCCGATGGCATCCATGCATATGGCCCTTTCATGTATACAGCCGGGAAACAGGCTGTTCGAATAGCACGGAGAACAATCCACTGCTCCCTGCAGAGGATGGACAAGTCCCTCGGCAAACAGCGTTTCATGAGATGACGGGCCGAACAGCACCACTGACGGGATTCCTCTTGCAGTCGCAAGATGAGCGGTGCCGCTGTCAGCACCGAGAAACCCGCAGCACCTGTCAAGAAGCGCAGCAGTCTGACCCCATGTTGTTTTCCCAGTCATATCAAGTACAGCAGCCGTGCATAGCTTTTTCGTCTCCTCCGCAGCCTCAAGGTCGTCACTTCCTCCTATGAGGACAATACTGAATCCCGCAGTCGAAAGCCTGTCAGCGATCACAGCGAACCTCCCGGGAAACCATCTTTTCTCAGGCACGGTATCCCTTGGATTCTTCCCTCCACCGGGAGCTATCGCAAACAGAGGCTCGGAAAGCCGCAGGTTTTCAACCCAACCCCTTTCCGTCTCTTCTACCGGGAAGACAGGCCGCCAGTTTTCCGGGGTTACTCCGGCTGTTTTCGAGTACGAATATCCTGCGTAATCCGTTTCGATCATCGGGAAGACTTTCTCCCATTTACCCAGTGGCTTCCCCCCCGAGGACCTGACAGGTGAGCCTGTAAGATACCTTACCCACCTTCTAACAGCTGGTGAGCCCTGAAATACGAACGATTCCTTAACACTTTTCAGAATCTTTCTGTTCCCGGCGCTCCATCGCACAAGGCTGAGAAATCCGCCTGCGCCTGATGGAGGGGGCATTGGGGCAACGAATACTCTCTCTATTCCGGGGAACCTCTCCCATACAGCGGCAGCCGCATAGCCTGTAAGAACCCAGTATTCCGCTTCTCTGCTACCTATAAGGTCACGCACGGCAGGAGTGCACAGCAGCGCATCGCCGAACGCATGTGTCTTAACGAGAAGAACGGGAGATTCAGCCTGAATGTTATGCATTTCTCAATTCTTTCCATGCCCCATACCTCTGAACGGAGTATCTGATGCCGCACACGGCCATTATAGCCATGGGAAAATCGATGGCTATTCTGTGCGGAGTACCCGAAGCGGTAAGAAGATGCATAAGTGTATATCCAGCTACAAGCGTGGCAAGAAAAAAACCTTCTGTGCCGTTTTCAAAGGCACATCGTACAGCGCCCCCCCACAGGAAGAAAAGAACCCAGAAAAGCGCCAGCAGGCCTGCGGCAGTATAGAGCAGAGAGAAAGAATTCAGCGGGAAGGGTTTGAAGAATTCCACAAATCGGAGCGATATCAGCCTCAGCGTCAGTACGGGATTTGCCAGCATGAAGCGGATATTCCTGTCGTAAAGGATATCATTCCTTACCCATTCAGACTCATCTCTGAATTCGGGAAACTCCGCAAGTTCCGGTGAATTGAGCCTGCCCAGATACTCATCTCTCAGATCACCGTAGAGCAGCAATGCTCCCTGAGCTTCGTTCTCGAAATGATCGGTGAATATTCTGCCGTTGTACTCCCAGAGATTCACACCGCCCTGTACAGGCATGATTCGGAATGTTCCGGAGATATTCATGTTCCGCAATCCCCATGGAAGCATGAGAAGCGAAAACACCACGATGATAATGACCGCTGATAGCAGGCCCCTCGTTGAAAACCATCTGCTGTCTCCGGCGGTTTCACGATCACCTTTGAATCCGTTGATAACTCTCTTCAGCAGTGGTGTGAAGGGCAGTACAAGAAGAAGCCAGACCATAATGGGCAGTGCGGCGGGACGCACATAGAAAGCAGCCGCCCAGACTATCCCGGCCATGGACGTGATGAACAGGAACCTTCCGCCCTTTTGACAGCTTTCGAGTACTTTCAATGACAGAAGCACTCCAAGAAGAAAGAAAAGCGAGAATAGCGCCTGTGTTGCCGGGATGGCTTCATAGTAGAGTTCAAAGGGATCAAGTGCGAAGAACAGTCCCGCAAGGAAAAGGAAGCGCCCCGAAAGAAATCTTCCAGCGATCTTCAATCCGATCAGCACCGTCAGAAGCCCCTCAATGAGCTGAACACCACTTACCGCAAGGTAATTACCTGCTCCGAACACAGCGAATATCCCCGCCATGAAGAATGCGTATCCGGGTACGAGGAATAATGTCGGCTGTCCCGGTCTCAATGCTCCGTAGTAGCCGTCTACCCTCCTGTAGAATTCAAAGGACCTGCGGAACAGAGGATGAGCGCTTTCTTCCCCGGGGGGATGCATCATACTCTCGGAGAGCATGAAACCTCTTCCGTTCAGAATATTCTGCGCAAGATCAGCCTGTGTCCTGCCTTCACCTACCACGAAAATACCCTGCGCAGCAGCACCGAATACGAGTATTCGCGCAACAAGAGCGATCAGCAGAATTTTCTTTACGAGTGTTTTTTCAACCATTCGGCAAACCATTCCGACCGCATGAGCTCCAGCTCATCGGTCTGTGTTGATGCCCATACAGGAGTCGTTGCCGGATGCATAACAAGCTCGGCGACACCATCACCTTCGATACTTCTATCTATCCTCTCGAGATAATCCCTTGAAACATTACCGCTTCTTGAGAATCCCAGCATAATGTCCGGAGTCGATATGCCCCGTCTGACAGCTGATCTCACAAGCTTTCTCCCGAGACTGTCGAGGATGAAACACGATGGATTTTGCATCCTCTCGGGCATGACTGCTCCCCTCACTGCTCCTATTCCATACTCAACTGCAAGATCGAGTATGACCTCCCTTAACCCGGCTGCGTTGTGAATATGCTGGTGGCTGTCCAGCCTTGTAACCTCAAGTCCCGCTGAAAGAACTTTCTCTATCTGGCTCCGCCATTCATTTCTGACTTTCTCAGCGTACCTTCTGCCCTTTCTGAACCATGCAGAATGTGAAACTGGAAAACCATCCTCAATAAGAAAGGGAGGTTGCACACAGTTAAGATGTACCGAAACAGCGACATCATAATTCCTGGCAAGTTCAGCCGCTCGGGGCAACTCGGGACCAGTAGCCATAATGCTCAGGCAGTGAACCACATCTCTGGGCAGAAGTATTTCGGCGGCGATGTTAACACCCTCAGCCATTCCAAGATCATCTATAGTTACGAGCACCTTCATATTTCCCTTTCATCTTCTCCTGAACTCAGCCCCTTCTCTCCCCATCCTGCTCTCCGGCCTGCAAAGAGTGCAGTAAGTACGATAAGAACCGTATCGACCGGAAGCCTGTACCTCACTCCACCGTGGGCAAGTGAATGCAGGCTGAGGTACAGAATGAAAACACATACGAGAAGGATT
>JAUWSL010000048.1 GCA_030610085.1 Candidatus Aegiribacteria sp. | reverse complement strand
GAGGGATATTCCTGAAGGAAGATGGTCCTGGCATCCAAACGGTTACTACATCCGCTATTTCCCTGGCGGATACAGTCATACAAGGATTGAACTCTGGGTACCTGAGGAAGAGAACACTGAACTGTCATATGGAAATACTCTGATCAAGGCTGGCGGTGCAGGACTTCGTAAAGATCTGCCCTGGCTCAAGGACTGCCCTGTGCCACCACCTTCACCGTCGCCGTACAGATCGCGAAGTCTGCCCTGGTTCAAGCCGCCGATAGGTGTAGCACAGCCCGGAAACTCAGTAAGACAGAGGCTTGGAATAGCAACTGGTAAGTCACCTGAACAGGTCGACGAAGAAATTGAAAGAATCAGAGATGGAATGGATAAATTCTCATCGATAGCAGGTATTTCGATAGATATTGATAGTTTCATAGATTTCGGATCCGGAATAACAGGCTGGGTCTTCGACAGTATGCTGGATATGATAATCGACAAATGGAGTGACTGCATCAAGGCCCTCGGGATGGACCCTCCAAGATCGGATTATACCATCTATGCCATTCCGTCTGTTGTTCATGTTGATTCCCTCATACCAGGGAACGGGCTTTCACCTCAAAACGCTGCCGTACTCAACTCCTTCGCTGAAGCTGCCATGGGACTCATTGCGGTTATGGATGCTGCGCAGATATCTCTGGACAGGATGGGCGGCGCATTTGATGACAATGATGAATTCTGGGCTGTTGAACAGGCGTTATGCTACATTTTCTACAAGGATCTCTCCGGTGTCTTCATGGAAATCACAGCTGATCGGTTTGATCATCTTTTCGATGTCTGCCGTTTGGAAGGACTGCAGGATACATACATAACTGCTGCCATGGCTTCGGTATATCTGGATAACCTCGAAGCCAGCGGATTTTCCGCTGAAGCAATCGAGGCAGCATACTACATGGGGATGACAGACGAACAGATTCAAAACAGACTTGAGATCAGACTTTCTTTCACTCCGGAGGAACTGGAGGGAAGCATGTTCGAAGCCGCTGATGACTGTATCGCGTTCATGCATGAATGCGGATCACAGTGGCAGCGGATGCCGGATATCTACCCCTACTGGACGGAAGGTGTTGCATATCCTCAATACGCTGATTAACCAACTTCGGAACGATTTGAAGCATGACCGAACTTGACTTTCCTAGTAGTATATACGAAACATAATCCTTTTGGAGGTGCATTTCATGTTTAAGAAAACAGTTTTGACGGTTTTCATTCTAATCATATTCACAGGCATTGCGATTGCTGACCAGGAGACGCTTTACCCGACTGATGACGCCGATGTGTGGCAGGACACGCCCGATGATAATAATGGCACTGAACAGTTTTTTCAGGTCGGTTGTATTTCATCCGGGGATTTGAGAATTTCTCTTATTAAATTCGACCTTTCGCCCTATTCCGGGGTGACTGTCAATAACGCTACTATACGGACAATGGTTTTTGCTTCATGGGGTGATTTCCCGACGGATGAAATCTATATTGCCCGGAATGACACTGATTGGGACGAGTTGAGTGTAACCTGGAATAACAAACCTTATATTGCTGCGTTTGCCCCCGTAACCGCACCGTCAACCCTTGCCTGGTGGGAAATTAATGTAACGGGTTGGGTTCAGGATATTGCGGATGGGACTGATCCTAACTACGGCTTTCAAATATTTCAGGACGATTCAGACTATGCAGGATTTAGTTTGCGTACAAAGGAAGGTACGATTTCTCCGGAGTTAGTGTTGGAGTATGAACCGCTTTCTCTCGAAAACACAACCTTCGGCAGGATAAAATCTCTATTTTATTAGTGTTGAGCTGAGAAAGAATTACGAACAGGAAGTGTACTGGAATGTTCGAGTCCCTTTTCTGAATTTGAATTATCTCTTAAAATCAGAAAACGACATCACTTATCATTTTCGCTGTGTTCTCATTCATACGATACTGTTCCTCACCATCACCCGGAATAGAGTTTCCGAAGTTCCTCAGGATGAATCTTCTTCATGCATCCCGCCTGCCCGTCCGGAGCAATGGAGCAGCTTGGATTCAGTACAACCTGCTTCAGAAGAATATCCTGAAGTTTAGCTGTTAATGATGAATCTCTCAGTTGTTGATATCCCGCCGGAACTGAATTTTACAATATAGACTCCAGACGGGATCTCTCTTCCGTTTTCTCCACGGCAATTCCAATCTATGGATATCGTCTGAGAGGGTACATCCAGTCTGTATACCAGGTGACCGGCAAGAGAGTAAACATATACAGTTCCAGCAACCCCTGTGCCAGGAAGCCTGATCTCACAGGAATTAAGAACTGGATTGGGGAGGACAGTGAGGTTCCCGAGTAAGCTCTGACCTTGTGTTTCACCTTCCTCGATGCCCAGCATATCAAGAACGAAACTGACTTCAACTCTTTCCTCCGGATCCACTGAAACGTCAGTTACTGTTTCTGGTAAGTATCCTTCGACTGTCACCTGGACATCGTATATTCCGGGAAGCAGTGTCTTGTGATAATCACCGAGTGTTACATCCGTTCTGCAGAATCTCAACGGAGTCGAATCGTGAAGGTCGGTTGTGCCTATGACGATTTGTGCGTCGAGGGGAGTTCCCAGGTTGTTGGTCACAGTACCCCAGATACCGTATGTGCTGTTAGTGAAGAAGGTTAGAATCGCCATGTAGTGAGCATTGGCTAATCCTGGCCAATCCGGATACTGATGATCTTCATAGACCTCTATAGTGTGATCGATAGTTCCGCACTCCCCATAGCTCCAATCGTTCACATCTCCGCGGATTGGGTACCAACTTGAGCCTGGAACGTAGACAAGAAAACCTCCACTGCCAAAAAATGCGACAATCCCGGGACCGTTTGCGTAATTATCACCTTGAATGAACATCAGATCTACATCTTCAGGAAGCGGGTTCAGTGTATAGTTCCATGGTGAGTTAAAACAGTTTGCACCGGTGTGAAGCGAGAGTCCTGCTGTGAAGGGGTTGATGAAGTTCTCCTGCGCCGGCCAGCTTTGCATGGTGATATCCCGAAGGGCTGCTGTCTCCGGTTCTGAGAAAGGGTATGGTCCGTGAGTAGCCAAGTGAACCCACATGTAACTGAGATTCCTGTTCAGATCGACACCATTAGCGTTGTACCTGCTGTTAGCTACATAACCATCAGGATTGAGTACGGGGATAATCCATGTCTCCGTGTTATTAACGATATACTCGCACATAGGGCTTGTTAAATACTCATCCGTCAGTACTTCGAGATAATGGAGAGTTGTAGTAGATGATGCAGGTTCGCAGCCATGAATCCCCCCGTGAATTCTCAGTTCAGGCTCAATCTCCTCGGTAATGGGGTTATCAGAGACAACAACAGCTCTTATAGGCCTTCCCTGTACACTCGTCCCGACTATTACTCCTCGGCATATATCAGGATTCGCAATAAGGACAGAGTCAATCGAATTGTATATCTCCGTGAGAGTTGGATATGGGATCAGCGGTTCGTTCATTTCGGCTCTCAGTGGGAAGTAACCGAGGTATCCGAGCAGTTCTTCCTGCTCAGCATTGACATAGAACATGGCCTTGTCCTCACGAGCCCACTCAACAGTAAATCCCTGTCTATCGAGGTCATATGCAGCATTTAGAGAAATATTCCTGATATACACTGAATAGTACGGGACATCGTAGCTGAAATTACCGACTGCGGCTGCTTCGCTCACTAAAGCAGTAAATACGAGTGCAATAGTGATTAGGAGCCATTGTCCTGACATGCTGCCACCATCTTTCATAGTTCAAAGTAGTTATGGGATTTTCATGCTTCGTAAGGATTTAATTAATATTATCATGCGTTATAATACATATAAGTCAAGTTCCTGTAAAATGGAGCAGCTGGGTACACAGACCCTTTAGAAGGTGAATTTCTCTCTGGTGAACCTTTAATCACTCCGGGGATTCACTGCTTTGCTGGATAAGTTTCACTGGTCCGATCACCAGCTTCTTATACGAATTGGACATCCCGTTCAAAATCGGCGGCACTTGAGGCGGCTGATTTTGCTGTAGCCAGGTCAATGTGCTTTCTGTCGTAAAGATCCATCAGATGCTGATCGAAGGTCTGCATGCCATATTGATCCCGACCACCGGCTATCAGATCCCTGATAGTGTCGGTCTTCTTTTCATCCTTGATGCAGGTCTGAATGGTCAGGGTAGCACGCATGATTTCAAAAACGGCAATAAGGTCCTTATTGTCAGCCCGGCTCAACAGGCGTTGAGAAATGACCGCCGTGATCGATGCTGCAAGGCGCTCTCTAATTATATTCTGTTCGCTTAGCTCGAAAACACTGATGATCCGCTGAATCGATTTGGGCGCGTCCAGTGTGTGCAGGGTAGACAACACAAGATGCCCGGTTTCTGCGGCCTTCAGAGCGATCTCGATAGTGCTCCGATCCCGCATCTCACCAACCAGGATTATATCGGGGTCCTGTCGGAGAGTAGCCCGCAGTGCTTTGTTGAAACTTTCGGTATCGGCACCCACCTCCCTCTGAATAACTGATGCCTTGATCTCTTTGTGCAGATATTCGATGGGATCCTCTATTGTTATTATTTTACATGGACTGGTTTCATTGATGTGGTTGATCATGGCTGCCAGGGTTGTTGATTTACCGCTTCCGGTTATACCCGTGACCAGGATCAATCCCCGTTCTTCTCTGGAGATATTCTTGATCACGGACGGCAGACCGAGTTTGTCGATGGTTGGCGTTTCGAAGGGAATAACTCGCAATACTACGGAGAAAGTGCCCCTCTGTCGGCAGATGTTAACTCGAAATCTGGACACCCCGTGCAGTGAGTACGAACAGTCGAAATCCTGGAGAAGCTGGATGAAATCGTCAATATCTTGACCCAGAAAATTCTTGGATAACATAACGATGTGCCGGACTACAGCTTCAGTATCGGATGGCTCAAGGGGTGGCAGGTCATTAATGGGAACAATCTGACCGTTGAGACGATATTTCCATGAAGTACCTACGCAGAGATGAATATCGGATACTTGAAGCTCTTGAGCTTTGATTAAGACATTTTTGAATGTAGTAATTATTTCATCCATAATCCAGACTCCTTGAATCTCCAGTAATGTTAAGAATATTTAAGTTAAATGATAAGGTAATTCATTACGAATTGAAAGGTAATCCTTATTCTGGAGCGAGGTGACCCTGTAACTCCGATCTCGCTTCCGGATCGCTCCAGAACCTGGTCTGTCAGCTCGCAGGGTAGACGTTGTTGGTGGGATACCGGTATGTTACAGACCTCAGGTTCGAACGTTAAACCCGCACAGGATGGTGAAGCATGACCAATTCTTTCTGATACAGCAGCTCAAGGCAGTATTTCAGAAAGGATTTTCATGTATCAGACATATCTGCGTTTAAGTAACATTTCATACACGTATCCCGATTCCATTCAGCAGGCGGTTTTAGATGTTTCCCTGAATCTCGACTCAGGCTGGACCGCACTCGCGGGGGCCAACGGCTGTGGTAAAACAACTTTACTGAAACTCGCAACGGGACTTTTGAAACCGGATACAGGTTCGATCGTTTCTTCAGGAACTTCCGTCTACTGCCCGCAGAGAACGGACTTGCCTCCTTCCTATATGGATGATTTCCTCTTTGACTGGTCTTCGGAGTCCATCAGATTGAGAGACATTCTCGAAATCGGAGATGACTGGGGGAACAGGTGGGATACGCTTTCTTACGGTGAGCGGAGACGCCTTCAGATTGCCTCTGCAATATGGACCCGACCTGCTGTACTGGCCCTGGATGAGCCTTTCAATCATCTTGATACGGATGGAAGATCCCTTCTTACGCGATCGATGAGGGAGTATAAGGGCTGTGGTCTTCTTGTAAGTCATGACAGACTTGCCATGGATGAACTTTGTACATCCTGCGTCCTGTTCTTCTCCGATGGGATACAGCTGTACAGGACAGGTTACACCTCAGCCATGAAGGCTGATCGTGAAAGATGGGAGTACCTTGTAAGAGAGAGGAAGAGAGCCGAAGCCGAGTACAGCCGACTGAAACGGGATGCCAGGAAAAAGATGCTGAAAGCCAGGACAATACAGGCTCACGCATCCGGAAATTACGTTTCCTTCAAAGATATCTGCAAGTACAATTACGATGGTCCATCCAGGATTGGCAGCGTAGTGCAGAAAGCCGGGCAGAGAAGCAGGGAGGCAACAGCCAGGGCTGAAAGAGCAAAGGAAAATATGGAATCCATCACATATAGAAAGGTGTACGATGCCGGCGTTGAACTGAGGGGAGAGGAGTCCAGCAGGAATTATATTCTTGATCTTCCCCCGGGGGAAATCCGTATGGGTGAGGTTACGCTATCGTATCCGCAGCTTGACATTCGATCTGAAGACAGGATAGCACTGACCGGCAGGAATGGAACGGGGAAATCCACAATGCTGAACCATCTCAGATCAGAACTGAACTGCCCTGACGGAAAACTTATCTGGATTCCGCAGGAGATCACGGCAGAAGAGTGCAGCGGTTATCTGGAAGAAGCTAAAAAGCTCTCCGGGGATTCTCTCGGGTATGTGATGACAATTGTGAGAAAGCTGGGAAGCGATCCTTCGCGAGTGCTCAGCTCTTCGGTACCAAGCCCTGGAGAATCAAGAAAACTGCTTCTGGCGCTTGGTCTTTCGAAGACACCCTGGCTTGTGGTCATGGATGAACCCACCAATCATATGGATCTGCCATCAGTTGAATGCCTGGAGAAGGCGCTTAACGATTACACGGGTGCGCTGGTGCTTGTAAGTCACGACAGAAAATTCTTAAGCAACACGACGAGTACTCGGTGGAATATCATGGATGAAAAACTGTCGGTTATCAAAAAAGCCTGACTAAAGAGTGCTGTTACCGTTCGATATACAGCTCTTTATCTCAGCCCAGGTGCAGCTCTCCAGCGATGTACTGCTGTTGTCAGTTATGAAAAGGCTTTCAATATTCCACGCCATTTCAGCTCCCGCTCCGTAACTTGCGCCGGCGTATGATTTGAAATCCATCCAGAACTCCTCTCCTCCCTGAACCGGTACTTTCACCTCAGCTGTCCGGCTGAGGAAAGGAGATCCGTCAAAACCCCAGCTGTGGCTGTCGAACTCGATGGTCTGATCAAAACCTGATACGAATTTCAGGCGGAACCAGATGTAACAGTTCGATTCTCCTGTTGAATACCAGCCGTCCCAGCTCCAGTCATCCGTAATGCACACTACTATCGTATCCAGATATTCCGGTACGGTGAGTGTATCGGAGCACATCAGAGCTGTTTGCGAAACTGAATACGGTCCGGATGTGGATGCCGTTACATACGAATGAGTTCCAGTTGTACTGAAATCCCAGTATTCGTCTGCAGTCCACCCTGATGGAAGTTCAGTCATATCCCAGTTCCAGATCGTGTCGGCAACGCAGATACCTGCAAAAACCAGAAACAGTGCAGTGACCTTCATGAACCTTTCACCCCTCTTAGTTGCTGTGCAAAAGTTTCTTGAAATACTACTCGGGGAGCTCCATTATCCAGATCTTACAGAAGAGCTCCGGGTTAAGAGAGAAAGCCAGCATTCCATGCTCATCGATCACGAAATCCCAGTACTGAGCGTTCTCCCCTGCACCTTCCACTTCGGCTGTGAACAGCAGTTCACCTTCCATATCGTAAACATCGAATACCGGTATAAGCTCGGTTCCCCGCCTTACCCATATCCTGTTCTGCGAATCGTACCCTATATCGCTTGTCGTGTATCTGTACGGGTTCGGGTCGTAATCGATCAGCACTCCCTGGGCGCCAATGTTTGTGAGCCAGGCTTCCATCCATCGCTTCTCCTCGGCGATCTCATCTACGGATTTTTCCACCTGTTCCACTTCACGCTGGAATTCAAGCGTAAGATTCCCATCCTTATCAAATACACGGACGATGTAATCTTCGGTGGACAAGGGGGTCAAGTATACATTTCCATCGCGATCTGCTGCGTATTCAATGCTGAGCATGGTCCTGTCAAGAAGTTCGGTCAGGTTTTCGGGGTTGAAGGGGAACTCATCCTCATAATAGAAGGCTGTTGGCTCGGAATCATCCTCGTACCTTCCGACGGTAAAGATAGTTGTCGGCTCCTCTACGAAATCAATAGTGATCTTCAGCGCAACGAAGGCATTTGAATCGGCACCTGTCATTTCCATAGGGGGATTGTTGTTGAATTCCGCTGAAACTCCCTCCCATTCTCCATCAGCGGTGAAAATGTTTATCCCGGTCTGCATCGGATCACAGACAGCTATTTCTCCATTACCGAGCACAGCCATACCCAGGGGCATCAACAGCTCTCCGGGGCCGCTGCCCTGGTTTCCTATTTTTCTTATGAACTCTCCATCGGGGGAGTATACAAACACCGAGTACTTCCCGCGGTCAAGAACGTAAATGTTTCCGTCCGATCCGAATTCAACGGCCATGACGTTGGCGAATACGTAATTGCTGTCGCCGATTTCAACACCAATTGAATCAACAATGGTTATAGGAACCCTCTCCTCTGTATCCTGAAGGGATACCTGCGAGATCTCGGAACTGCCGCCTCCGCAGGCTGAGAATACTACAGCTGCACAGACGATATAGAATACAATCAGCATCATCCTTTTCATTACTTGAACATCCTTCCCGTTTTATCTGATAATTATCAATTTTTTCGTTACGACAGTGCCGGGCGCGTTCATTCTCAGAAAATAGATTCCTGACCCGATCGAAGAATGTGACGGATCCCATACAACAGTATGTTCACCGGCTTTGAACACGCCGCTGACTACCGAGTCAACGCACCGGCCTGAAAGATCGTACACGGACAGGCTGACCTGCCCCTCGGTTTCGGGAATGCTCAACTGGAGCGACACCAATCCGGCTGAAGGATTAGGCCTTGGTGAGCTTATACTGTAAACGGCAGGGATCCCGGAATTTTCCCCGGTTCCGGTGGATGGTTCTATTGTCAGCCTGAAGGAGTAATCTCCCGTTGTAAAATTAACCCAGCCGCTCTGTCTGTTGTGCCACCAGCATCTTCCTGTAACAGGCGCGCTCAAATCTGTTCCCACACCCAGAGCCTTTGCATCGTACCATTTGGCCACAAGCCAGACTTCATCGGTGGAGCTCAGCCAGATATCAAAAGGTATCTCCAGCCACGCGGGAGGTGAAGGAACAAACGGATCATTCACAACCTGAATCGGATTGAGTACATCCGGCAGACCGGCACCATCATCTGGGCAGACGGCTACCCATTCAAATGCATCCGAGCTGTTCACATACGCCCTCGCTCCCGTAATCGTCATTGGAGGAGTAAGAACAGGAGTGAACCGTTCGGCGAACATGTCATTGTCCTCTGAACCGACCCAGTAGTAAGATTCGTACGAACCGTCATCGTATATAATCTCATAGGATGTATCGAAGACTATTGAGGTACTGTCATTATCCGGATTGAAATCACCGGTAAGCTCAACGGTCAGAGCCGCTGTAAATGTATTTACTTCCTGCGGGGCCCAGGCAGGGAAGTTCAGAACCGCAGCAGCTCCCGGGCTCAGGGTAGAGGTAGTCATCGTATCGAGATATGCTGCCGAACCGCCTGAGGGAGTGATCTCAAGGATAACGTTGAACGCATCCGGATATGTCCCTGTATTGGATACTTCGACCATGGGTACCATCTGCTGAAAAACCGTATTTTCCAGGTACGGGCAGATGATGGATTTCGCTTTCGCGTCATGGAAGGCACGTGTGCCGGTAGAAAGGGTATCATTCTCGGGATAGGTATCTCCACTCAGTTCCGTGTATGAGGTGAATATCCAGTTCCCGTAATCCGGTACCGTCCAGTCCGCGAATACTACTGATTCATTCTCACCGGGATTAAGACCCGTTACCGACTCGTCATCGGACCATACGATCGTTCCGATTCCAACTTCGGTTATCATTGCATGAACCGAGAATGATTCCTGATTCAATCCCGGATTTGATACGGTCACTTCAGGAGAAACGGTATCACCCACCTGAAGGTTCTCCTGGGGTGAACTGATTGCGATGACGGCTACGTCATGATCACCGGCTTCAACGATCCGGATACCGTACACCTGACCGCCGTTGCCCATCTCCCTTGCATGCACAGCTTTTCCGGAAGCCGTTGCGAAGGAACCGTCCTCGCTGACAGAAACGCTGAAGATCGAACCGGGTTCATCGATATCGTCAAGCAGGTTGAAGATAACCGAACCTGTATTGTCCAGGACAGTTACCACATCTCCACTGGTTCCGGCGTACATTCCCCAGCTTCCGACTATGAGAACTGCACCATCGTAACAGATGTCAATGGACGATACTTCGTCACCGTAATCTGTATACTGCCACGCTACTGATGGAACTCCGGATGATGGCCAGTCTACGGCGACAATCCTGCCGGAATAGGGACTGAATGCCAGGGTTCCCCCTGCGGCTGTCTCCCCGTCCCCGCTGATCGATACAGCCGTTACCCAGCTGTCTCCGGTAGCAATGTTCCCCTCCATGATCCAGTCTGTTCCATTGAATTCGTACAGCTTGATCCTGCCGTAGAAATCACCTGTCACTATTCTGCTGCCGTCATGAGAGATATCACCCTTTGTCTGGCCGTAATTTCCTACAGCAGCACCCACCTGGGAGCCGTCTGACATATCGAATACCATAGCACCGCTTGCAGCGTCGTAAACGGATACGAACACCCTCGATCCATCCCCGGAGATTTCAACACCGTTTATCTGGAATCCAATCGTCTGAAGCTGGGTGGACCATAGTTCAGTGTCTGCCGCGCAGTCCCAGCAGATCAGGGTTCCATCACTCCTGGAATAGACTATGAAGCTGCCGTCTGAAGAAATATCCTGGTTCCGCGAGGGTTCAAGCTCAAGACTGGGAGTTGAAGATGGAGTAAGCCAGGCGAAAAGACCCATCGATCCTGAAAGCCCTGCGAAGATGGTGCCTGAACCTGCGCTTACATCCATACCCCAGGTATTGTCAGGCATGTCGTAACTCCACAGCGGAACACCCGTTCCTGAGATGACGTACCTTGAGAGTCTGTCGTAGTTAAGGTACCAGCTTGCAAGGATCCCCTGGCCGTTGCCCGATATGGCAACTTCGTCAGCTATGGCTGCCTGGTGATTCCTGTCCACCCAGAGCGCTTCCGCCCAGAAAAGAATGCTGCGCTCGTTATCGTTTGCGGGATATAATAAATCTCTGGTCTCCATGGGCTGATCTCCACGCTCTGTCGTGATAACGCATTCAGATATATCACCTGATGTTTCAATGAATGTTTCCTGCATCGGTATTACTGAACCGGTGATCATCGCAAAAACGATAAACTGGAACATGTCTTTTCCTCCTGTGAAATAAATTCCCAAGATTCTAATATACTTATCAATACTTATAAGCAAGGATATGTTGTGCAGAGGTTATCTTATTCTAAACGGCCCTGCGGGGAAATACATATTGAACTGCTTTTCCACCACCGGTGAACCACCATATCGGTATGTAGATTGCCACAGGTATGAGTAGTGCCGGGAGGAAATCAAGGCCGCGAGTAAAAGGAATGACGGCGAATGCGGGCAGAGAAGCAAGGATGGAAATCAACGCTTCTCTCCAGATTGGCAGGTGATAGCCTCTCCACCTGAGAAACGCCCAGTAGCTTACAACTATCAGTAAATTCCCCGCCACATAGAATACACCTGCGGAAGGCAGTCCGATCAGAGGCATCAGCAGAAGATTACCGACAATAACAAGCATCACTGCCGCGATGGTTACCGGTATTACTATCCTGATCCTGTTCACGGCCAGGAGAGACGAAATAAGAATGTTCATCAAATACACTATTACAAGTCCGGCAAGGCATAAATAAAGGCATATCTGCAGGTCCGAAGAACTGATGTCTCTAAGGTATCCGCTTCCCCATACGAACCTCAGAAATCTGTCTCCCGTTGATAAGATCGAAAGGGCAGGGACCATCGCAAGTCCGGTGAAGACTCTGGCCATATAGCCGGTCTGCCGTTGATACGCGCCATCTCTGAAGGCTCTGCACAGAGATGGAAACAGGGCACCTGGCAATAATGTGGGAACGACCAGGAGGAGTGTGATCTCTATTATCCTGAGGCATTCCTGCCATGCTGCCACAGCATTTTCACCGAGCATCTGTCTAATAAGAATATTGTCCGCCTTTTGATGAATAATTGTAACCAGACCCATGATACCAAGCGGAAGTGCTGCAATGAACAATGCCTTAAGTTTTTTCTTGTTGATGGATGGTATCAGTGAGAATCCAATCTTTCTCACGAATACCATTGCAGCAATGACAGCGGCAATTGTTCTTATAACGTAAGCTGAAGCAATAGCAGTAAGATCCATTTCAAGCTGAATAAGAAGCAGTACAGTAATCAGACCGACCATGCCCATCAGAATTCTGCAGATGGATTCGTAGACCATTTTTTCACTTGCTCTGAAAACCGAATAATACATTTCGGCAAAGGATTCGAAGAAAACCGACAAGCCTATTATTCCGAGAACAAGCATTCTATCGGGGGGTAAGTTAAGCAGAAAACCTGCAAGCATAAGCAGGGGGAGCCCAAGCAGCGAAAGGATTATCCTTAGTGTAAGGGATGTGGACAACAGTTCCTGGGTATCAACAGGACTTATACTTGAACGCATGTTAAGAACCAGAGAAACACCCATATCGGACATGAGCAGATATATCTGCCCGAGTACTATTACGAAAAGAAGACCACCGAAATCCCCGTCGGACAGGTATCTTGCGAGGAACAGCATGGATACAAAGAGTGAACCTTTTCCTATGAACTGACCAACCAGCATGAATCCGGTGTTTGCAGCCTTTGAGGATCTTTCCATATTTTGAAGGGTATTCTTCTCTGCAGGAAGGAAGATGTTTCTGAATCTCGACTGGTTTTCGTTATGCAGAGCAGCTCTCCTGTGTTCAAGGCAAATTTAACTCTCGGCTGTTTGAGTTCTAAAATACCCCACTGACTGAAAAGTAACAACACTGTCAACCGGTAGAATTGGTACGGATGTTATTCCAGCGGATCTGAGAGTACCCTTCTTGACTATTTCTCAGACGGTTGTTATTACCTCTTTGAAATACCAGCATGCAGTACCAGTTTATTGTATC
Organism: Candidatus Aegiribacteria sp.; assembly: GCA_030610085.1. GTDB lineage: Bacteria > Fermentibacterota > Fermentibacteria > Fermentibacterales > JCC-6 > Aegiribacteria. Next base: position 21 of record JAUWSL010000048.1, on the reverse strand, counting down.
TAACCATCACCATAAAGGCTC
>JAUWSL010000028.1 GCA_030610085.1 Candidatus Aegiribacteria sp. | reverse complement strand
TCATCCCATCCCGATGTTCCGAACAGCCGGGATTCAACCCGGTAAAATCTCAGCTGGGGAGCAAGCTGAATAGCATCCCATGCTTCCACGGGAAGGAATATGCCGTCGGGGTACTGGTATTTTATGATATTTATCTGATCTTTGTAATCGGTTGCTCCGGATTCGTACCCCTCCATGCCTACGATTTCTGCGCCCAGTTCCCGTACTATGGAACTGAACTGCTCAGCATTAGCAACCGACTCGGAAGTGAACTCGTGAATTATCGCAAGCCTTCTGCAGCCGGCATCTCGAACTGCGTATTCAGCTACGGCAGCAGCGTCGTCTCCCTGTGATACGACCAGCCTGTGCACATATTCACCGTAATCATCCAGCCTTGAAGATGTCGCTGCAGGTGTTATCATGGGAAGGGACCATCTCTGTGCCAGCGGGGCTGCAAGTTCAGCGTCACTGCTGGTAAGCGGCCCGATAACCGCCAGACATGAAGGATTCGGGCCAAGTAAGTTCATTATTTCTTCGATGTCCGTGCTGTCGCTGGAGCAGTCGAATAGAATAACTTCAGGTACGGAAATGAACAGCCCCGTTGATCTACTAAAGGCAAGATCGACACCGGAAATGACCCTTTCGGAGTACGTTGATCCTTCACCGTGCAGGGGTAGAACCAGTGCAACGAAACCGTCTTCAAAGGCTGTGGTATCCGGCCTGCCGTATCGCTCGTGAGCCTCTGGAAAGAGCCTGTCTATCTCCATCCCTGTCAGAGTGGCTTTTTCGATGTTTCCCTCTGTCGTATATCGCTTTTCCAGTTCAAGGAGGAAGAATACTTCTGTCCATCCTGATGCAGGCTCAGTGGTAAGAAAATCCATATCGACTTTCTCAAGTGTGAATCGTACCATCTCCACAGCGGATTCCGATTCGTCCCGGTCGAGATGATCCTGCTGCAGACTCGCTAGAGTTTCCAGGCTGTTTTTGAAGGATCCCTGTTCTATTTCAATCTGTGATTGGAGCAGCATTGCGGAGGCTTTGCCGTGCGAATCGATTGCCCAAAGCAGAGCCTGTGATGCCGCTTCCGATGCTTCCTCGAGACGACCGAGCGACAGGAGGGTCCTTCCCATTCCGAAATGCCAGGAGGAAAACAGAGGATTTTCAGGGAAGTCTTCAATGGCTTTGGAGTAGTACCTCAGAGATTCAGACAGATCCCCCGAATTGAAGGCATGCTCAGCCAGAGCGGTCAGGCCTTCCGGTGAATTCTCATCCTTCACAGGACCGCATCCCATGATCGATGTGATCAGGAAGAACGATACAATGATCAGCGAAAGAAGAAAGCAGTTCTTCAAGAAACACCTCCGGGAAGCAGTAAATGTATACGACGAATATGAGTCACGCGACGAGTCTGGAAAAGGGTAAAAAAGAACCCGGAGAAAACTCCGGGTTCTTGCATTCGGCTGGATAGCCTATTCTCCTGAAGATTCCGTAATGTCCTCTTCGATCAGCGGTACTGTTTCGATGAAGAGGCTTTCCGGGGGAGTACCCATATTCTCGATCATCCATTCCGCGTCATCAACGAAGTCCGATTCAGGATAATTAGTTATTAGCAGCTGGAAAGCGTCCTCTGCTCCTTCATAATTGCCCAGGTACTCCGAAAGGGTGAAGCCCATGAGGAATTGTGCCTGGTGGGCATTCTCATGATCGGGAAAACGATGGATGAACAATTTGTAGTATTCCACAGCTGACTCTGGATTTGATTCCATAAGGTTCTGTGCCGATTGGAAGAGTGAATCAGGTGAAACACCTTCATCGGGCAGGAAAGCGTCCTCATCTATGACAACACCGTAGCTTTCAGTGAGCCTTGGAATAACGGTGTCCTGGAAATACGAATTGACCATTGTAGGCTGGAGGGTGTTTTCAATCGATTCCCTTACCTCTTCGAGGGGACGTGCGCCTTCATCACTTGTATCTATAACCTTGAAATAGTGATAGCCCATCACTGTTGAAAATGGTCCGACGATATCATCTATGCCGGCATCGAACAGAGCTTCCGCTATTTCCGGCTGTTCTCCGAGGTACGGCATCGGTGAATTGATCGTCATCCAGCCCATATCACCACCAGATGCTCTGGTGGGTTCATGCTCGCTGAAAATTTCCACAACAGATTCAAATGTGTCTCCGGCTTCAAGAGCAGCTGCCACATCGGTCAGAACTTCTTCGTGCGAAACCAGTACCTGGGAGACCTTAACCTGGGATTCCTGATAGTAAATGTCATCAATATGGTCGTTGTAGTATGCCGTTATATCTTCTTCCGGAATTACCACGGCATCCACTACTTCCTGCTGATAGAAAGTCTGGAGGAGAGCTCTATCCCTGGCTGATTCAACCTGCTGCATGGCAAGTTCTACCTGTGCTATTACGAAAGAGTCTTCCTCGAGTCCAAGGTTCAAAGCTTCAAGCAGCAGCAGCTCCCTCTCAATGATGTGATTAAGAAGAAGCCTCTTTCCCTCAGGAGTCTCGAAGGAGGATCTCTGATAGGGAGGTATCATGTCAAGCTCTTCATTCAGCAAATTCTCGGTGATCTCCACTTCGCCGACCGTAGCCAGAACACGGGATGTATCGGTATCACCGCTGTGGTTCAGACTGTCCTGAGTTCCACATGCGCCTGCAGCAAGAATCAATGTAACTGTAAAGATACAGATCAATTTCATGAATATGGTTTCCTTTCAATGAATTTCAACGGTTAACTGTTATTCTTATCATCAGCCATAGAGAACAGGATCTTCTTGCTGCTGATCTCTTTCATGGCTGTCTGAAATGGTTTTCTTCTGGCATTATCGATATCGACCAGAGCGGGAGCACCGGATCTGAGCTTTCTTACCCGTTTTGCTATGGCGAGAGCCAGCAGATACTGGTTATCCGCCTGTTCCCCCATAATGTCTATATCTTTGAACTCGTCTGACATCTGCACCTCCGAAAATCATGAGTAACACATAAAATAAAAGAACAAAGCTTATACTATTTCTGTATCTTTACCCCGATATATGAAAAGAGTTCCCGGAATTAACCGCAGTCTGTTGTTCTATTCTATTTCTGAGGTTTCGCTTGCCCCGAATTGTGATTCGATAAAAGCCCAGGAGGGTTCATCCAGAAGATCGACTTCACGTTCTTCGATCTGGATCGATCCGAGCTCCGAAAGCTTCCAGAACATTACCACGGTGACATTGTCATTGGTTCCGGGGATGTCTCCATCAGCACGGCTGGGGAATGTCATCGGATGAGAGAAGTATACTTCCACTCTTGAAATCTCGGGATCGGCCGTTGTATAACCCACGAATTTCATGGTTTGAACAAGCACTGAATCTCCCCTTGATCTGGCCGTTCTACCGTCAGGGTTCTCGTAGAAAACGTATGTGGTATCGGGGATAACTTCGAATACGTACTCTCCGCCAAGGGGATCGATCAGTTCATCGATACTGACTTCAAGATTCTCGGGTTGTTTTGGAGTAATGACAAAAGGATATCTCTGAGCGAGATAAGCAGCTTCCTCTTCGGCCATACGGATGAGGCTGGCCCTTGAGGCCTGAAACCTTCTCATTTCAGCGTATTCGGGGAAACTGTATACTAATTGCGTTTCGGACCAGTCCGGTTCCATGAACATGGAATCGGGGAAATCCTTCTCAATAAATCCTCCGACAATACCGCCGTGCCTGTCGTAATTGGGGCAGGAAATCGCGAACTGTGTTCCAAGGGCAAGTTTCGAATCATATACGTAAACTGAATCGAAGTATCCCACTTCCCAGATAGAGGGACAAACGGCTGCCACGATTGAAGAGACAGAATCCTTCCTGGCAGGCGCAACAGTATTGCTGAAGTTCTGAAGAACTGCATTTGTGAAGTATATAGAGGAAGCAAGGCTTGCTTCGGTGTCTATAAGGAACTGTGCTTCGAAACCGAGGGAGTCGTCGAAATATTCTCCGGGTGTCAGGATATCTTCGTCATCCTCATTATCTCCTTCGATGACCGGATACTCAAGGATATACTCTTCCCGGAGAGTGATCAGGGAATCAAGCGGGAATCCCAGGTTGCTTTCGTGAAATTCTATAAGTCTTACGATATCCGAATGTGCGTTTTGCAGTGAATCCTGTTCGTCCTCGATCTCCTGCACAGCGCTGGCATTCCAGAGATTTTTCCATTCACCCGGTATAAGAACCTGCCTGGTGTTGCCGTTCCTGAATGAAACTGTGATACTGTCTTCAGTCATCGAAGTCTCGAAGAAACCGTTTTCCTCGGCATATGATATAAGGCTGTCAAGATCAGGGGCTGGAACTCCCTCCATCTCAAACATGTGCTGAATATTCGCTTCAGCAAGTGTTTTGATCTGTGATTGGCAGAATTCTCGGGGAACCCTGTATGTCTCGACTCTCATATGAATTCTGAAAATCAAAAAAGCTGCCAGCAGTACAATCAGAATTCTCACAAGAATCTTTGATCTCATAGATTATTCCTCCACAAAAAATGCAGTTTTCTTATAGCATTCGACTATCCTGTCCAGCAAACATCGCTCTAAATCTACCCATCGAGTTTCATACCTGTCAATACATGGTTTACTGTTATAACCGTGTAATCACTTCTACAGGAGGAAGCAGTTCAGCTGAAATTGATGAAGGGTTTATATAAACAACACCTTCAGGCTTTACAATAGTAGTGCGAATATCACTCATTCCCTGATCGACAGGTAATGTATAGCAACTGTCCAATTGACTGACAATGGATGCGGCGCCTTCCACCTCCACTTCTGAATTCGAGGATAATGACCAGTAATACCTTTCCGGTATATCGATTGAGGAAGTTATCGCCACTGGAAGATGTCTGACCGTATTTCTGTCTATGGTGAATTCAAAGCTTCGGGGGCTGAATTCCACCACTGACAGAGTGGAATACGGGTCTCCGCTGAATAAGATATTATTTTCCGCTAGTTCTCTGGATACCCTGACAGGGAAAACCTGGTTCTGATCACTTAAGTTCACGTTAACCTGAACGGATTCAGGATTTCGCATTATCTGTTCGCGAAGCACACCGATCCCCTTGCCTGTGAAAGTTACACGAACCGAATCCCGGTCTGGACCACTGAGTACGATTAAATCCGACGGCATTGCAGGCGGGGATAGTGGAAGAGTATCATTGATCTCAAAGTGGGTTTCATCCATTGAGAACACCCACAGCGTGAGGGATGCTATAAAAGCCAGAATCCATTGCCAGAGAACTTGCTTATTCCATTTCATAATGCTATTCGATCGATCATCGGGACACCCCTGCCATTAACGCCTGATCCAATCCGCTATCCCGTTCACTCTTCTTCAGGGTTCTTGAATCCGAAAGTATTCAGGTTATCTATGTCCAGTTTTCCGAATTTTCCTTCGTACGATTCGATCTGGGATTCAAGTGTCTTAACAAGAGCTTTCATTCTGTGGGGTGATAATATCACTCTTGATTTCAGTTTTGCGCCCTGTACTCCGGGGACAATTCTGGCAAAATCAAGAACGAACTCGGCTCTGGAAGCTGCTACAAAAAAGACATTGCTGTATACTCCATCAGTATCAGCAGCGTCGGCGTTGATTTGAGGCGGTTGTTTCATCATCTTAGGTTTCACGGCTGCTCCTTTTAGCGGTTGCCGGTACATATGTTATATACAAAATTTCCGGACGGAGGAATTCTTGATACCCGATAACAATATTGAAAACATACTCGATAACCTGCAGGGGAAAAGGGTACTGGTTACAGGAGACCTTATTCTTGATCACTATATTGAAGGACGAGTCGACAGAATATCACCTGAAGCTCCCGTTCCTATAGTATCTCTTGAGCGAACTGGAGAAAAGTGGGTTCCGGGCGGTGCTGCCAATGTTGCCAGAAATATCTTCTCCCTGGGCGGCATTCCTCTCATGGCGGGAACGGCAGGGGATGACGATGAAGGCAGACTGCTTGTTGAACTTCTTGAGAATGAGGGCATAGACACCGATGCCGTTATCTTCGATTCAAGCAGGCCTACGACATCTAAAACCAGGATCATGTCCGGTGGACATCAGCTCATAAGACTTGACAGAGAAGTTACGGAACCTGTCTCCAGCGAGATACAGAACCTGATATTATCACGGATCGAGCGGATCATCGCAGATCTTGATGCAATAGTTCTGGAGGATTACAATAAAGGTGTTCTTGCTCCAGGCCTGATATCCGGAATTCTTTCGGATTCTAAAAGACAGAATGTTCCTGTGGCAGTTGATCCCAAGTTCCTGAATTTTTTCGAGTTTCGCGGATGTACCCTTTTCAAGCCCAACAGACTGGAAACATCCCGTGCCCTTGGAATGGAAATAAAGACTATTGATGATGCGATTGAAGCCGGTAATCAGCTTGTTGACAGGCTTTCGGCCGATTCTGTTCTCATAACTCTCGGTGGAGACGGAAGCGTACTCTGCAGGAAAGATTTTGAACCGTTTTACAGACCGGCTGCAGCAAGACATGTCTTTGATGTCTCCGGTGCAGGTGATACGGTTATCGCTGTAATGGCTCTCTCCATCGCGGCCGGTCTGCCTGTTGATGATGCTGTTAGAATATCCAGCTTCGCTGCGGCAGCAACCTGCTCCGAACCCGGAGTGTATGCGGTCTCTCCATCCGATATAATTAAGGAGGTGGAGCGCTATTCAAAAAGAAAGGATATTGACCAGAGCTGAGGCGGAAGCACTAAGCGGTGAACTGCGCGCAGACGGCAGCAGCATCGTTTTTACAAACGGATGCTTTGACATCCTGCATCCGGGTCATGTGCACATTCTAAGAACAGCTCGTTCATTCGGGGATCGATTGTTTGTCGGGGTAAACACCGATAGTTCCGTCTCCCGGTTCAAGGGCAGCGGCAGGCCTGTCAACGATCTGCAATCACGAATGATGCTTCTGGCAGAGCTCAGATCGGTGGATTACGTGGTGCCTTTCGATGAGGACACACCGCTTCAGCTGATAACGGAGATAAAACCGGACATTCTGGTAAAAGGAGGGGATTATGAGGTGGTATCCGTAGTCGGGGCGGATTCAGTCATCTCCGGAGGAGGCAGGGTTGAAATAGTCCCGCTTCTCAAGGGGTATTCAACCACCGGAATCATCAGTGTTCTTGATCGTATCGAAGAATAGAGTACCTTGACCTCAACCCTTCCCTGGAGTAGAAAAGGCACATTCTCAGAAAATTATAACACAATAACTTGGTATTATTCAACGTTTAAGGAGAGTAAATGACTGCTTCCCAGATAGTATTCCGGTACCTGGGACTATTTGTAGCGGTACTGACCGGTCTTGTGGCTGCACTCAGGTATTCAAGCCTTAAAAAGGAACCCGGTGGCAATGACAGGATGACCCACCTTGCCGACCTGATCCATTCAGGTGCCATGACCTACCTGAAAACGCAGTACCGCATCCTGCTGATCTTTATTGCTTTTATTACGCTTGCATTGTTCTTCGGGATCGATCCGGGAACCGCGATTGCTTTCGTATGCGGAGCCGGATTCAGCATGATCGCCGGTTACATCGGTATGAATGCTGCAACGATAGGTAATGTCAGAACTACCGATGCAGCCAGGAGCAGTCTGTCAAAAGCGTTATCAGTGGCCTTCAAAAGCGGGAGTGTCATGGGGCTTGCGGTGGCGATGCTCGGACTTCTTGGAGTTTCAGTATTCTACCTTTTATACAACAACCTCATTCCCGTGAAGGAATTCCTTGAATCCATACTGGGTACCGTATCGCTTGAGAATATCGCAGGTTTCGGTATGGGTGCAAGTTCCATAGCTCTTTTCGCCAGGGTCGGTGGAGGGATATTTACAAAGAGCGCTGATGTGGGAGCTGATCTCGTAGGGAAGATCGAAGCCGGAATACCGGAGGATGACCCGCGCAACCCGGCAGTTATCGCAGATAACGTGGGTGACAATGTCGGGGATGTTGCCGGTATGGGCGCTGACCTTTTCGAATCCTATGTCGGCAGCATTATAGCAGCGATCGTACTGGCTTTCGGGTTCAGTCTGACCGGGATTCCCGCCGGATTGATCCCCGCAGGTTCGGGCGCTTCCCTGCAAACGCTGATCGCTTTACCCATAATCCTTGCAGCGCTGGGTACACTCGCCAGTATTGCAGGAGTTCTTTCCGTGAAACTGTTCAGTCGCTGGGGGAGTCCTGCTACGGTCCTGAGGAATTCAACTTTCATCAGCACCGGTCTGTCAATAATCCTCGCTCTTGGAGCCATACTCTTCTTCCAGGTCGGCATCGGTATTTTCTGGGCTCTCATCTGCGGTGTTGTCTCGGGAACTGCAATAGGTCTGATCACGGAGTACTACACGAGCCGGGGACCTGTCATGAGAATAGCCCGAAGCACGAAAACAGGTCCGGCAACCTGCATAATAGAAGGATTAGCCGTTGGCATGGAATCAACGATATTCCCGATACTGTTCATAGCGGCAGCAATTCTCGTGAGCCACCACTACGCAGGGCTTTACGGAATAGCCCTTGCCGCGCTCGGCATGCTGATGAACGTTGGAATGACAATGTCGGTAGACGCCTACGGACCGGTAGCCGACAACGCGGGCGGCATAGCTGAAATGGCAGAACTTCCCGGAGAAGTAAGGCAGAGAACCGATAAGCTCGATTCTTTGGGCAATACAACTGCAGCTATGGGCAAGGGCTTTGCAATCGGTTCGGCGGCTCTGACATCCCTCGCTCTTTTCAGCGCTTACGCTGCCTCAACGGGAATTCAAGCGATAGACCTTCTCAAATCGAACGTTGTCGCCGGTCTTCTGTTCGGAGCTCTGCTTCCTTACATCTTCGCTTCCATTACACTCAGGGCTGTCGGTCGGACAGCCATGGATATGGTCGAGGAAGTGCGAAGGCAGTTCCGCGAGATCAAGGGTCTGATGGAGAAGGAGGCCGAACCCGATACTGCGAAATGCGTGGAGATAGCCACGGAGGGGGCGCTCAAGGAAATGATACTGCCCGGTGTACTTGCCATTGTTATTCCAGTCGTTATTTACTTCGCATTCGGTGAAAAAGGCGCAGAGACACTGGGTGGAGTTCTTGCGGGGACCATAGCATCGGGGGTTCTTCTGGCCATTTTCATGTCCAATGCGGGAGGCGCATGGGATAATGCCAAGAAGTACATCGAGGAAGGTAATCTTGGTGGCAAGGGTTCCAGTGAGCATGCAGCAGCAGTTATAGGGGATACCGTGGGTGATCCGTTCAAAGACACCAGCGGTCCGGCCCTCAACATTCTGATAAAACTTATGACGATGGTGTCACTTGTGATTTCACAGATAAAATGACCGGAGGATATGAGATGAGTGAGAATACTCTTGAGTTCAACGATGAAAACGTAAAGGCTGAGATCGAAAAGATAAGACCGGTTCTGCAGAGGGATGGCGGAGATATCGAATTCATCGGTATCGAGGATAAAGTGGTTAAAGTAAAACTTCAGGGCGCATGCTCAGGCTGTGCCATGGCTACAGTAACCCTTCAGTGGACCGTTGAGAGAAATCTGAAATCGGTCTTCCCCGAGATCGAGAAGGTGGAAGACGTCCAGTAACTTATCCAGGGGTATAGAAGCCCGGAGGGCTGTAATCGCATCCCTTGCAGGCGGAGATGAGAACTTGAACCTCGGAGGAAGAGACAGGGCATTCGCGCTAAGGCTTCTGAGGGAGACAACAGTATGGCGGGCCAGGCTTGACAGAGCCCTGGCCCGATTCAGTTCAAGACCCCTTGACGACCTTGACGGCTTCGTTCTTGCTGCACTGAGGGCTGGAGCCGCTCAGCTTATCATCCTCGGTACTCCTCCGCATGCGGCCGTTTCAGCAACTGTGGGCGCCCTTTCCGGACACAGAGCTTCCGGCCTTGTGAACGCTGTACTCCGAGGACTGGCCAGAGAGGGAGAGCCGAACATTGAAGGAGCCCCTCTGCATGAGATCTGGTCCCACCCTCCGTCACTCACCGCGAAATGGATTTCAAGGTTCGGAACGGATAAGACCGAGAAACTTCTGGAATGGAACAACAGTGTACCTGATATCGGGGGTTGCCTTCCAGAACCGGATGACGATCTGCAGAAGGGTCTGTACCTTGATGATTACAGAATCTTTGAGAGAACAGGTATGAATCCTCTTCATTCAATTAACGACAGCATATACATACAGGACGAGGCGGCTGCCATTATCGGGAGATCTGCCGCGGAGCTTGCAGCCGGGGGATCCGTGCTTGAGATAGGAGCCTCCCCGGGTGGAAAGACACACCATCTTCAGAAGGCAGCGGATTTCGTTATCTCAGGTGATTCATCCTTCACAAGAATGCGAAGATGGCAGGAGAACAGTACAAGACTCCGGTGGAGCGGCAGCATTCCGATTGTTTTTGACGGAAGGGTGCCTGCATTCAGAGGCGGTTTTGACATGGTTTTCATTGATGCCCCCTGTACGAATACCGGAGTCTACAGAAGGCGATGCGATGCAAGGTGGAAGTGGTCGGAAGAATATCTTGAGAGTTCCGTTTCACTGCAGAGGGAACTCCTCCTGGCCGCCTGTGAACTTGTCGTACCCGGTGGCATTCTGATATACTCAACGTGCAGTCTGGAGGATGAGGAAAACCGTCTGCAGGTCGAATTGCTCGAAAGAAGCGTGGATTATTTTCATCGGATCCGCCTTCCCGGACCCGCTGAGCTTGTCAGGGATGGTATGATTTGCATATTCCCCTTTGACCACCGAATAGACGGTATGTTCGCCGCAGCCTGGAGGAGGGATCAGTGAAATCATTCGTAAGATACGGTATTCTTGCAGTATCCGCTGCGATACTTGCCTTTATCGCAGGTACGGTCCTGGCGCCCTCCATCTTTAGAACTCCTCGTTTCATCTCATCGATCGGAGCGGCTTCCGCTCCCGTAACTGTTCCCGATGTCACAGGTCTTTCGAGGCAGGATGCCCAGCGAGAAATTGAATCGGTGAACCTGGTCCTTGCCGGCCAGTGGTCGGAATACGGTCCCATGGAAACCATGGGAAGTGTAATAAGACAGGACCCGCCTCCCGGAGCGATGACTCCGAGAGGTGCACCTGTAAGCATTTTCTGGAATATCGGTCCGCTTTACAGACCTTATTACCCTGATTCACTGCTGGGTCTGTACGCTGTTGAAGCTGAGGAGGAAATCGCCGACTGGCAGCTGTATTCCATCGGAAGAAGCTGGGTACCCCATCCCTTGATCCCGGAGGGAATGGTTATCGGCGTTTCTCCAAGACAGTATGACAGCCTCTCAGTAACAACACCAGTAAGACTGCTTGTATCAACAGGATGGGATGGTATCCCCCGCTTTGTGGGGCTCTCTGCGACCGACGCCCGTGAAGTTGCGAGGAACAGCAGCCTCATCCCGGTGTTTGAGGAAAGAGCAACGGGTGATATCCTCCAGGACGGTTTTGTCATCGAGCAGATGGTACCCGCAGGTTCGCGGTATATTCCTGGTGATTCCATAAAACTTGTGGTTGGGAAAACAGACACTGAATGGGGGACATGGTAATGGGGAAAGTCATGATAGCTCCATCGGTTCTGGGGTGTGACCAGGGAAATCTCGCGGAGGAAGCCTTCGCCCTTCAGATGGCCGGAGCCGATATGATCCACCTCGATGTGATGGATGGAGTATTCGTGCCGGTACTTACAGTAGGTGCCGGTATAGCAGCCTCGATTTCGCGGCGTGTTGATATACCGGTCGACGCGCACCTGATGGTTCAGAAACCCTCCCATCTTATAGAAGCCTTTGCGGATGCTGGATGCAGTTACATTACAGTGCACGCTGAGGTCACTTCACATCTTGACAGACTGCTTGCGCAGATAAGAACCGCAGGTTCTATGGCGGGGGTAGCGGTGAATCCCTCGACATCCGTTGATTTCCTCAGATGGGTTGCGCCTGCCGTAGACCTTGTTCTTATCATGACAGTCAACCCCGGCTACGGTGGGCAGGAACATCTGGAGCACATTCATGATAAGATAACGGAAGCAAGACGTATCCTTGACTGTTACGGGGGGAGCGGAGCACTGATATCGGTGGATGGCGGAGTAAACGATGCAAATGCGGAGAAGCTCGTATCCCGTGGAGCTGATATCCTTGTTTCAGGTTCTTTCATAACTGGTTCCGACGATCCGGCTGCCGCCATGGAAAAACTCAGATGAAACGGTTTGTGGTCATTGCGCTGACTTTTACTCTTCTGTCCGGCTGCGCCCGTGAAAGGACACAGCTGATCGATCAGGAAGATATGGACGGTATAAGGGAAGAACTTGATACCCGTGCCTGTCTTACAAGAATTGATTCCCTCTGTTTTGAGATTGACGGTATTCTTTACTACGCAGGTACTGCTGAAGATGACAGATCCCTTGCGGAATTACTTCCGGATTCACTGCCTGTATGTCCCGTTTCAGGCCTGGAATATATCATCGACGAAACCGGATCAGAGATCACTGTCACCTGCCCGTCAGGGCACGGATCAATAAAAATTGATAAATAGACCAATATTCAGAGTGGATTCCGCTCCTTAACAGCTGTTTGTACTATTCCATTAAATAGTGTATAGTTGCATGCTCTGTAGGCTGCTATATGAAGCGGGACACTGGAAACGGTTTAGGTACTGTGGAGGAACATTTTGTTTGAAAACCTGACGGACATGCTCTCCGAAACTCTCAGGAAACTGACAGGCAGGGGAGTACTCACGGAATCCGATGTTAAGCAGGCCATGAGGCAGGTGCGGCGCGCACTGCTTGAAGCCGATGTTAACTTCAAGGTTGCCAGGCAGTTTGTCAGTGATGTAAGCGCTAAAGCTACAGGTGAGAATGTCCTGAAAAGCCTTGCCCCCGGGAAACAGGTCGTCAAGATCGTCAACGATGAGATCGTCGAACTTCTGGGTACAGCGTCACCCCTTCAGCTGTCCGGTGCACCTCCTCTGGTTTATCTGCTGATAGGTCTTCAGGGTTCGGGCAAGACCACGTCTGCAGCAGGACTCGCCCGGTGGCTTTCGGATAAAAAGGACAAAAGGGTTCTTCTTGCAGCATGTGACCTTCAGCGGCCTGCAGCCATTGATCAGCTCGAGAAAGTAGCAGCCGATGCCGGTGCGGGATTTTTCTGTCGCAGGGATACAAAGAATCCAGTGGAGGTTCTCAAAGGCGCAGTCGATGAAGCGAGACTCAAGAATTACGATATCGTGATTGCCGATACTGCCGGTAGACTCCATGTGGATGATGATCTTATGAGTGAACTTGAAAGCGTAAGCAAGGCTGCCGGGGCATCTGAGACTCTTCTTGTGCTCGATGGATTGTCCGGTCAGGATGCAGTGAACGTTGCTGTGGAATTTCAGGAGAGGATCGGTTTCACCGGTTCTATCATTACGAAGATGGATGGTGATTCCAGGGGTGGTGCCGCACTTTCGTTCAGAGCTGTGACCGGCAAACCGATAAAATTCCTTGGAACAGGTGAGGGTGTCGATGGTTTAGAACAGATGGACCCGGAACGGCTTGCAGGAAGAATTCTCGGAATGGGTGATGTTGTCGGGCTGGTTGAGAAAGCCCAGGAAGTGTACGATATCAAGGAAGCGCAGAAACTGGAGAAAAAACTCATCTCCAACTCCTTCACCCTGGAGGATTTTTCCGGAGAATTGAAACGCATCCGGAAGATGGGTTCCGTCACTGACCTCCTTGGAATGCTTCCGAAGAACATGAGGCCTGCAGAAATGGATATTGACGAATCTCAGTTCACCAGGATGCTGGCCATTATAAATTCGATGACAGTCAGGGAAAGACACCACCCTGAGATAATAAATGGAAGCAGGAGAAAGAGAATATCAATGGGCAGCGGTACACAAGTGAGCGATGTGAACAGGCTGCTGCGGGAATTCAGATCAATGAAAAAAATGATGAAGCGGATGAGACCAGGGAAAGTAACTGGAATTCCCGGGATATTCCGCTGATATGGAGGTTAAGTTTGGTAATAATCCGTCTTAAAAGAATGGGAAGCAAGAGGGAACCTTCCTTCAGAATCGTAGCAGCTGATAGCCGTAAGGCTCCCAGCGGCAGATTTCTGGATAGCTTCGGCTACTATGATCCTCTGCGTAAACCTTTCGAAGTAAAAGTAGATGAAGAGAGAGTTTTTCACTGGCTTGGCAAAGGGGCTCAGGTATCCGATACGGTGAAAAATCTACTGAAGAAAACAGGTACCTTGAAGAAATGGAATCTGTTGTCTTCCGGTGATGAGGAAGTTAAACCGGAGGTAGTTTTCATAAAAGGTAAAAACAGAACTTCATGATCTTGAACCGGTGCGTTTGCAGGCTGAAATGACATCTAAACTGGAGGGTCCTCATGAAAGAGCTTGTTGAACTTATGGCCAAAATACTCGTTGCAGATCCCGAGGCTGTTTCTGTTGAAGAAACAGTCGAGGAGGATGTTACAATCTACGAATTGAAGGTTGCCGAGAGCGATCTGGGCAGGGTAATTGGCCGCGAAGGTAAGATCGCAAAGGCAATGCGACTTATCATCAGATCAGCTGCTGCCCGTCAAGAGCAGAAGGCTACTGTCAGAATAATTGACTGATTCGAACTGCTCAGTCCCCGACGATATCGTATATCTCGGGTACGTAGAAAAGACACACGGGCTGAAGGGCGGATTGAGAGTCCGGCTGTTCCAGGGGTTCGGAACTCCTCATGTTCCGGTGGGAACAGTGATTTTGCTCAACGGGAGCAGACCCCTTACAGTAAGTCGATGCACCCATAGTGGAGACTCAAGGTTCAATATCACCTTTGAGGAGATCGACAGAGATGATGCAGAGGAGTGTATAAACAGCTCAGTTTACATAGCCAGGGATGAAGCCGATGCGAAACTGGGATTCATACCTCTTTACAATTTTGCAGGGCTGGATTTACTGTCCCATGGATGCCGAATGAGGATAGTTGATGTAGAACCTGCCGGCGTGAACCCAATGCTTCTTGTAGAGAATAATGGAAACAGATTTCATGTTCCCGTTATTCTGGTGTTGAGCGAAGGATCGATAGACTGGAAGGAAAAAGTGATTGAGCTTGACCTTCCTATAGGGCTTGAAGAGCTTCCGCTGTGATTGGAGCCATAAATGCAGGCAGCCGTTGCTACACTTTTCCCGGACCTGTTCTCTCCATTCATTGAATGCGGGGTTGTCGGAAGGGCTGTAGAGAAAGGTCTGGTAGACCTTTCTATCCTCGATATCAGAAACAGAGCCATTGACGACAGAGGCTCTGTTGATGATTACCAGTTCGGCGGCGGTGCCGGTATGCTTTTAAGACCGGAACCGCTGTTCGAAACACTGGATCGGATTCCCTGGAGGGACGATGCGAGGGTCATCTTCATGACACCCCAGGGGAGAAGACTGGATCATGATCTGGCATGCGAGCTTGCAGAGTCCGGAAGGCTGATAATATTCTGCGGCAGGTATGGTGGAATAGATCAAAGGTTCAGGGATATAGCCGTAACCGATGAGATAAGTGTTGGTGATGCAGTGGTGTCAGGCGGCGAGGTCCCTGCCATGTACCTTCTGGAAGCTGTGTTCAGATGGATACCGGGTGTTCTGGGAAGGATGGAATCTGCTCAATCGGATTCGTACGCTACCGGATTACTGGACTATCCAAGGTATACAAGGCCTGCCGAGTATAGAGACTTGAAGGTTCCGGAGGTTATTATTTCTGGAAACCATGAGGAGATCGAGGAGTGGAGATTCAGAGAAGCACTGGAACTTACCAGGAGAAAACGTCCGGATCTGATCGATTCGGAAATTGAAGAGAAATTAAAGGAACGATTTATCCGCCTGCTGCGCCTGGCGGATAGACAGAAGGAGCAGAAGAATGGATGACATTATCAGGGGTGTCGAGTCCCCTCAGATCAGGGATGATTATCCCGAGTTCAATTCCGGTGATACTGTGAAGATTCACTTTCAGGTCAAGGAAGGCGATAAGACCAGAGTACAGATCTTCCAGGGTGTTGTGATCTCCCGAAGGGGGGGCGGAACTTCCGAGACGTTCACCGTAAGGAAAATATCAAGCGGCGTAAGTATAGAGAGAGTATTCCCGCTCAATTCACCTCTCATCGAGAAGATCGAGGTAACCAGAGCAGGGAAGGTCCGCAGGGCGAAGCTTTTCTACCTTCGCGGCAAAAAAGGCAAGGCCGCAAGGATCAAAGAGAAGAAGACATTCGGCGCCAGGAAATAATACTACGGAAACTAACCTCCATCTGTTCGATGAAAAGTTCCGGTCGAGATATCCCGTTATCGCGGGAATCGATGAAGCGGGGAGAGGCCCCCTCGCAGGCCCCCTGGTTGCAGCTGCGGTAACGCTTCCCAGGGAGACTGTTCTAACCGGGGTCAACGACAGCAAAAAACTTTCCGATGGTAAGCGCAGGCAGCTATTCCCGCTGATATCTGAATACTGTTCAACAGGAATAGTTGAATCTTCGGAGATCGACAGCGTAGGTATGGCTGAGGCCGTGCGCCTTTCCTTTACCCGGGCTGCCGGAGCACTGAACCTGACCGTTGATCTCTATCTGATCGACGGACTTCCAGTAAAGAAACTGAACATTCCAGCAGAATTCATTGTAAAAGGTGATTCGAAGAGTCTCTCAATTGCCGCTGCAAGTATTATCGCCAAGGTCACAAGAGACGATATCATGATCGAGGCTGACCGGAAATATCCCGGTTACGGTTTCGCTTCCAATAAAGGTTACGGCACGAGAGACCATATCGAAGCGATCAGAAAACTTGGTCCTTCCCCGATCCACAGAATGTCCTTCGCCCCGATGAAGAATGACTCCCAGCTTAGGTTCCGCTTTGAGTGAGATCTCAAGGGAAGCCGAATCCTTCGTATGCCGGTGGCTTGAGGAGAGAGGATGGAATGTGGACGCCCGGAATTTCAGAACGCGCAGATCGGAGATCGATATAGTCGCAAGGAAAGAAGACGTACTCTCCTTCATTGAAGTCAAATTCGCTTCCGACAGTTCTGCGACAGTTGCACTTGACAAGATAGATTCAGAGAAGCAGGCAAGGATCGTCCATGCCGCTTCAGCTTACCTCTGTAAGGCATCTCCTTCGAACCAGATACGCTTTGATGTCGCTATTGTCAGAGGCTCTTCGGAGAACTTTCGAATGGACACCTATCTCGAGGATGCCTTCCGTCCTGATTTAATGTAGACCGCTTCTGAGGATCACAGAACATCACCCGGCCGGATGGACTAGAAACTGGATTTGATATTAGCCCAGGTCGATCTTGTGAGAGGAGTATTGCTCACAGCGATCTTGTATATCTCATCTGTGTCCATGTTGCTTACCCAGAGAAAACCATTCTCATCGAATGTCATACCGTGGGCCGCCGGAATAACCGATGAGCTTACTGAATCAACCAGGGTTCCGGATGCGTTGTACAGTCGAACGGGATATTCCGTATCGCTGCATGCGAACCAGTACAGACCATCGTAGTAGGCAATGTCGTAGAAGTCGATCCCCAGCTCTCTCATGAACAACGGACCTGTCTGAAGATAACCGCTGTAGCTGTAGAGCTCGATGACCTCGTTCAGCGTATAGGAATCAACACCGGCACCGTAGATCTTACCGTTACCTGTAGCGAGACCAGTAACCTCCTGGTCTAAATCGCTTCCTCAACAGTCCAGGGAGAACATTCCAAGATATCCTCCTGAGGTGTCGTACCTGTAACAGTACGAATACGTGAGGTTGGGCATGTTGCCCATTGCGATGTAAACGTTGTTGTTGGCGAAGGTTAAGCCGGATGGAATTCTCGTGGTGTTTTCGCAGTACCAGGAGTTCTGGATCGCGCCTGTGGCAGGATCAACCTGGTATGCGAACTCTGTGACGCCATCCACGGCCCACAGAGACCCGTTTCCGAATCCGAGTCCCGATATGTTCGTGTCAGGAGCATCGATGGTGGAGACTATCTGATAGTCAGCCATGCTGATGCCTGTGAACAGTAACAGAGATATAATTGAAACAGTGAATCTCATATAAATCCTTTCTGATTGATTAGCAGTAAAATGTGATGATCGAAGAAAATGTCAAGCGTTTGTCCGGAAAATAGCTTTATGAGATTCATGTTTCCGAATTTGCGAGTCCGCTGTAATATCCGTATTGTTTAATTCATATTGAAAATGAATTGGAGTTCCCTTGAATATTCTTGCAGTTCTTTTAGCAGGTATCATGTCTGTAACAGGAATATGGAGCCGCCCGGACCGGCACGATCGAAACTGGGACGAGCTGGCTCCGCTTCTGGCTGCCGGCGGTTACGATGCCGTATTTTACATGGCTGCAATCGATCCATATATCGGCGATGAAGGTCTTATGGAATGTCTGGATGCGTGCCTTCCTCTTGGTATTGACGTTCATGCATGGGTGCCCATGTGGAGGATCGATCGTATGCCGGAGGTTCAGCAGCGAAGAATCCTGGATGAAGGGAGAATAAATATCGAGCTCATCGCCAGGACGTGTCTCAGGATCGCTGCGGAATACCCGGTAACAGGGATTTTTCTGGATTACAGCGGATACGGGGACTACTCCGATGACCACGTAAACGTCGGGCATTACTACGAAATGTTCAGGGAGTGGCAGGCAGGAAGGATAAATGATGCTGTCCGTGCTGTGAGGGATTCCCTGAACAGGATCAACCGGGTCGTCCAGCTTTCTGCCTCGGTAATGCCGCATGAGAGGGAAACGCTTCCCCCTGACCGGAT
>JAUWSL010000044.1 GCA_030610085.1 Candidatus Aegiribacteria sp. | reverse complement strand
ATCGTATGGAACGGATGAATCAGGCGGTACCGCAGTGTCCAGAGATTCGTCACTTCTTTCCATAGGGTCAGTACACTGCACTCGTGGGGGATCACTCATGTTGTTCTGAGGCAGATACGTCATGAGCTCCCTTATCATTGCGAGGCATTTCTCCTCGGAGCTGACCGCAAAGTGAGAGACACCGCTTTTCCGGCTGTGAGCGGCAGCCCCGCCGAGTTCCTCGAAAGTTACATCCTCGTGAGTGACCTCTTTTATAACATCGGGCCCGGTCAGGAACATGTAACTTGACTGGTCGATCATGAAAACGAAATCTGTCAGGGCGGGAGAATAAACCGCTCCACCGGCGCATGGACCCATGATGGCCGATATCTGAGGTACTACTCCGGAAGCTTTAACGTTCCTGAAGAAAATATCCCCGTAACCGGCAAGGGAGTTGACACCCTCCTGTATCCGCGCCCCCCCGGAATCCTTTATACCGATTATCGGAATCCCGTTCTTGAGAGAAAGATCCTGCAGCCGCGATATCTTGTCCGCTACGGCCTTCGACAGGGATCCCCCGAAAATAGTAAAATCCTCCGCGTAAACGTAAACCTGCCGGCCGTGGATTTTTCCGTAACCTGTTACAACGCCGTCACCCGGGATCTTTTTCCCTCCCATACCGAAATCACTGCAGTTGTGAGTGACCAGCATA
Source organism: Candidatus Aegiribacteria sp. (assembly GCA_030610085.1). Classification (GTDB taxonomy): domain Bacteria; phylum Fermentibacterota; class Fermentibacteria; order Fermentibacterales; family JCC-6; genus Aegiribacteria. The sequence continues at coordinate 13,397 of JAUWSL010000044.1, read as the reverse complement.
CCCATTTCGTTGAAGGTCTCCGGATCAAGAAGCAGATGAAGACGCTCTCTTGCAGTCAGCTTACCGGCCTCATGCCTTTTGCTGATCTTATTCTCACCCCCGCCTGAAAGAGCTTCAGATCTCAATTCATCAAGTCTGGACAATTGAACCCCCTTGATTTCATTAAATATAACTGTCTGATCAGTAGTCTCCCCTGATTAGTATTATCATACCGGTAGTATCCTCGCTTACGTAGATCCCTCCGGAGGAATCCACAGCGACATCCTCAATATTGTAAAAACCTTCGGCAAAAGGAGTCGCCGTACCGTTTTCATCAACCATGGAAAGCCTGCCCGAACCTGTTCCCGTTTCCTCTTCTGCTACGTACAGGGGAAAAAATCCGTCGATACTGCTGCATATGCCTTCACAGGAACGCAGTCCGCTGCAGAAAATCTCCCATTCACCGGAATGCAGATCGATGCGCAGCAGCGAAGCCTGCAGAAAGCCGTAACCGGAAAGCTCATTACACATATAGATCGAGCCGGCGCCGTCGGCAATGAGGTCTGAGCCGCTCCAGAGATACAGCGAAGAGAATAGCGGGTATGAACCGTTACTGTCGATCATTTGAACACCGGTCAGTATCGGAGGCAATAAATCAGCTTCAAGACTGGATTCGGTAACTGCAATGGTGCCCTCTTCGATCCACACCACTCCTTCAGGGTACTGAAGACTGTCACAGAGGATATCCAGATCACCTGAAGGCTCAATTGCTATAAGACGGCCGTACTCCACATCCTCGGTAACGTAAATCCTTCCTGAGCTGTCAGCGGCCAGGCCTTCGGGGTTTCTCAGATTGTCAGCCACAATGACCGCATTCCCAAGTTCATCTATCCTGCAGACGGTTCCACTACCTTCCGAAGCGGCATACAGACACCCCGAAGAGGAGAAAGCAAGCCCATCGACGCCGCTTATCCCTGTGGCGAATACTGTTGCCATAAATCCTTCGGACAGAGTGATTCTAGAAAGTGTGTCGCCATGTTCAAGCCCTTCGGATCTGCAGGGTGAACAAAATACTGCGACAGTTATAATAGTGAAAAACAGTGTGTTTTGCATTGCTCCAATCCACCGGACAGGGCAGGACTATAGAGAATATCTACTACAAAATTGTATCTGAGCGTCTTGAAGTCAAGATGAATGAAGATATCATCTGCTTTTCAGCAATTGTAATAGATTTCCTTTTATGGTTAGATTCAATCTTGACGCAGGCGATTTTCTGCTCTCTATTATGAATGTATTCGTAGCCTTTGCTGAATTGGGGAACTGAAACGAAAGGTGTGCCATTAAATCTTCAATTGAGATCCTTCTTATTGAGAACAACCTTGACTACGCAAGAAATTTCCGCAGCGTTCTGGAAGATATAACATCTGAAAGATTCGTTATTGAGAGAGCTGATGACCTGGCTTCCGCTATGGTCAGGATCAAGGAACATGAATTCGATGTCATTGTAGCAGATCTGGATCTTCCTGACAGCTCCGGTATCGAAACCGCGCTGCAGATCTGCCGCAGCGTCGTAAAAGTACCTCTTATAGTCCTTACGGAGATCGATGATGAGAAGATCGAGCTGGGTGCCCTGAAGGCGGGAGCTCAGGATTATCTGGTGAAGGGGAGGCTTCAGCCGGATTCCATCTGGAAAGCAATCCGCCATTCAATTGAGAGAAAGCAGATGGACTGGCAGCTGCGGAAAGCCAGGCGCAGGCTTAGAATACTGCATGATACGGCATCGAAACTTGAAATCTGCACCATGAAAAAGAATGCCTTTCAACTCGCCATAGATTCGGTCAAGAAACTGCTTCCTGATACCATGTGCCTGATATTCAGTGAGAAAAAGGGAATTATTACTGTAATAGCCGCATCCCCTGAATTGAGCGATCGCATTGGAAACGAGACGAGCCTCAATGTAGGTCTTGCCGGAATGGCATTCTCAGAAAAGCGCACATTTCAGTTTAAAAGTCATGACGATATACCTCTGATAGACGCGGAGAACGAAACTTTCAAATCCGGGATATCGATACCCATCGGTTCCGGTGCTGTTTTTCAATGCGTCTCAAACGAACCTGATGCTTTCACGAATGACGATACGAACATGCTTGAAATGCTTGCCGGGCATCTTACCGGAACTGTGGACAGGATCAGTCTGGAAAGAAAATTAAGAAATCTGGCTATTCATGACCCCCTTACCGGTGCATTCAATCGCAACTTCTTCCAGATAGCTCTGAACCGTGAAAAACTCAGAGCTCAGAGATATAACAGCAGTATAGGTTTTCTTATGATCGATATTGATAACTTCAAGGAAATCAACGATCTCCACGGCCACATGAACGGGGATAAGATACTCAGGGAAGTAGCTGCTTACCTTGCTGAATCCATCAGGGAAACCGATTATCTTATCCGATACGGAGGAGACGAGTTCCTGATGATACTGATAGAAACGGGACAGACCGCAGCACTGGTGAGGGAAAGGATAATCGAAGGCTCGAAACTGGCGGAAAAGACCATTCGTCTTATAGGTTCTCCGGTAACCCTTTCAATCGGTCATTCCCACTGGGATTCGGAATCCGGAGTATCAATCCGGGAATCACTGGCCGAAGCGGACAGCAAAATGTACGAACACAAAAGAAGTAAGTAACCGCATATTTCATTCAAGTTTGGCTTTCTGCCAGGCATTCTCCATCATCTCCATGTCAGCTTCATTAAGAGAAATACCTGATTCTCTGAGTATTCTCTCCATTTTTGTGAACCTGTCTATGAATTTGCGATTATTGGTCCTTAACAGGGCTTCCGGTTCGAAACGAAGCAGTCTGCAGTAATTCACCATACTGAAGAAGACATCGCCAAGCTCAGCTTTCTGGGTTTCTGAATCACCGCTTTCGCATGAATTCTCGAACTCACGGATCTCTTCAAAAATCTTACTCAATGCGCCACGGGCATCCGGCCAGTCAAATCCAACTTCTGAAGCCCTCTGCTGGATCCTCCATGCCGTCTGAAGGGCAGGCATACCCGATGGGATAGACCCGAAGAATCCTTCATCCCTCTTTTCCGTAGCCTTGATAGCCTCCCACTGCTGCTCAACCTCCCCGGCGGAAAGATCGGTCTGATCCTGAAACACGTGGGGATGCCGCCTGATAAGTTTCTCAGATATACTTTCAACGACATCAGTGAGCGAAAATTCATTCCGCTCTTCGCATATCTCAGCTGACATGATGACATGAAGCAGAAGGTCGCCCAGTTCATTCCTGAGAAGCTTCATGTCATTCATCTCGATTGCATCGGCGACTTCGTAAGCTTCTTCGAGCATGTACGGGCTGAGGGATTCAACGGTCTGTTCCCTATCCCAGCTGCAGCCGGAGGGACTTCGGAGTTTTCTTACGATCTGAACAAGACCGGCAATGGCAGTAATGAGTTTGCTCTGGAGTTCAGCCATGAATAGCTCCAGCGCCAAAGGATTCTCCGGCTTCCATATACAGCTCTGAAAGAGTGGGGTGCGGATGTATCATCTCTCCGATCTCAGATGCTTTCACACCCAGATTTACCGCGATGACAGCTTCACCGATAAGACTGCTCGCGTCAGCGCCGACCATCTGTACTCCCACTACGATACCATCATTCTCCCGTGCGATTATTTTCACGAAGCCTTCCGTTTCGTTCATACCAACTGCCTTACCGTTCGCGATGTACCTGGAAATACCTGTTCTGACTGGAATACCCCTCTTTTCCCACTCCTCCAGGCAGGGACCTACTATGGCTATTTCAGGGGAGGTAAAAATACAGCCGGGCATCGCATCAGGATTGACCTTCCTGCTGCCGCTGCCGAACATATGGTCCACAGCCGCAAGAGCCTGGGCGCTCCCCGCGTGGGCGAGCTGCCATTTTCCGGTGACATCTCCAGCTGCGTAGACTCCCTCAAGATTCGTCATCTGGTTCCCATCCGTCTGAATACCGGCAGAAGAGAATTCAACCCCCGCAGATTCCAGACCAATGCCATCGGTCCTTGCCTTCCGTCCGATAGAAACAAGGATTCTCTCAGCTGACATCTGCATTCCATCGACCAAAGTGACTTCAGCGCTCTTATCCGATACTTTCACGCTCCGGGCAGCGTTGGCTGTGAGAATCTTTACGCCTGAGCGCTTCAGGGAGTTATGCACAACCTGTCTGATATCATCATCTATGCCGGGCAGTATCGAAGGCAGCATCTCAACGATTGTAATTCCTACACCAAGACTGGCGAAGATAGATGCGAATTCACATCCTATAACTCCTCCGCCTACAATGATCAGACTCTCCGGAAGAGTGTTCCATGAAAGGACATCACGGCTTGTCTGAACCCCATCTGCTGAGAACGGTCCCGGCATCATGGGAAGGGATCCGGGAGAAAGAAGCACGTAATCAGTTTCAAGCAGGACATCACCTGCGATAACCTCACCGGGACCCTTCAATACCGCGTGAGTATGAAGAGTATCAATGCCCAGGTGTTGGAAGTGCCCTTCCACACCCTTTCTCAGACGCTTTACCACCGAATCCTTTCTTCTTGCAAGCGCATCCCATGAGAAGGACATGCTTCCTTCAAGGCCGTATTTCCTGGCATTACGCGATTGCTTAAGGAGGTTTGTGCTTGCAACCAGGGTCTTGGTCGGGATGCATCCTCTGTTAAGGCAGGTTCCCCCCATAAGATCCTCTTCCGCAACCGCAACCCTCTTACCTAGTTGAGCAGCCCTTATAGCGGGAACGTATCCTGCAGGCCCTCCGCCGATTATCACCAGATCGTATCTATCCATAGTGTGTCCTTGTCAATTCTCATGTGATGAAACAATATATGACTAGTAAACCTTAATGAAATATGATAAGATAAATTAACGGGAAAGGGTAGGCTTTCAATGCAGATTTTCCTAATACTGTGTCTGATCCCTCTTACGATCGACATCGATGATCTTTCCGCCCAGCTCCACCTTGATACGGGTCTTGCATATATGCAGCAGGGACTTCTTGAGCAGGCCGAGGAGGAATTTCACCTGACGCTTGATATCAGCGAAGATTATCATTCTGCAGTGCTTGGCCTTGGAATGGTACATGCAATTCGGCAATCATGGGACAGTGCAACTAACTACTTCAAACGGTATATAGAGACCTGTCCCGGAGATTATCGCGGATTCTACGAACTCTCGAAACTGTATCTTGAAACGGATAAACCGGACAGTGCTGTGATCATGCTGGATAACGCATTCATCCGCGCCCCTACAGTCCCTGAAATCTGGCTGCAGACCGGCAGAGCATGGCTTGAACTCGGGGAGATGGATGCGGCGGAAATATGGTTCTCAAAGGGTCTTCAGTCTGAGGGTTCCACAGACCTGGAATCGCTTGTCCTGCTTGCTTCTGTCTATCGAAGAACATCAAGGGGAGCAGAAGCAAGGGTGATCCTTCTTCCTGTTATAGAGAGAGGCTATGCCCCCGCATGCTGGGAACTTGCAAGGGTTTATCTGGGATGGGATGATTACCTCAGAGCAGGTGATGCCATAAGCAGATACCTTATGCTGTCTCCGGAGGGTTATTACGCGGATTCCGCGCTGCTCGTACTTGAGGAACTAGGTGAATCCGGACGATACATTCCCTAAGTACTGAAAGAAAACGGAATGGTCAAGAAATGAATTGCCACTTATTCTTTGACTTGACGTTGCTAGTCGACCGGTCTATTATTGGGAAACTCAGAGTAAGGTGGTGAGAATGACAACTGACACAGAACTGCTTTTACTGGAAAAAGGAGCAGAGGTGATCCGCCGAAATGGCTTCAACAACACCGGTTTGAGCATGATCCTCAAAGAGGCTGGCGTCCCGAAGGGTTCCTTCTACCACTACTTCAAAAGCAAAGAGGATTTCGGTATCAGGCTTATCGAATACCTCCATAGATCGATCAAGCCTGTTTTCTACGGATTTCTGACAGGGGAATGCGACTCACCTCCTATTGAGAGGTTGAGGGAGTTCTTTGCCTACTTCAGACGGATCTTCACAGAAGAGGAGATCATGTCCGGATGCCCTATAGGTAACATCTCCCAGGAGATGGCGGCATCGAATCCCAGGTTCAGGGAGAAGCTTGCCGATGTGTTCGATGACATCACTAATCCGATCGTTATCTGCCTGCAGCGTGCAGTGGAGCAGGGCTTCCTGCCCGGAGAAGAGGATGTCTTCGCACTTGCGAAATTCATTGTCAACAGCTGGCAGGGTGCCCTGATCGCGCTGAAAGTAACCGGAACAGCCGAACCGTTGATAATTTTCGAGAGGTTTGTCTTTGATGAGCTTCTGGAATCCAAATCTGTAACCTCGGGTGTTTCACAGAAAGAGACCGGTCTCTTATGAATATCCGGTGTCTGACATTCAAAAATGGAGGTTCTATATGAAAGTAATACTTACAGCATTGATACTTGTTTCAGGCGGCATTGCATTTGCCGAAATCCTCTTCGAGGATGACTTCAGCGATGGTGATGCCGACGGCTGGCTGGAATGGACTTCGGGATACGGTGCCAACGCCCAGTACAACGTAGTCGATGAAGAATATGTCCTCTCAAACAGTGGGACCGGATGGATACCGGCAGCCTCACACAACGGTGACCAGAGCGGGATGATGAGTACACCTGACTACTCGATAGTCACCCAGATCACACCTGTGAGCTGCTTTCGGGCAGGGATACTGGCCAGAGGATACATACCGACGTTCACGGGATATCTCCTCGTCATCATTCCAAGCACGAATACTTTCGGGATATCGAAGCTTACTTCTTCCGGGCCAGAAATGATAACATCCCTCAGTATGCCCCTCTCCTATAACCAGACTTACTGGGTGCGATTCCAGGTTGAGGGAACCACCCTCTCAGGCAAGATCTGGCAGGGAACTGTCGGAGATGAACCCGCAGACTGGCAGGTGACATGTTCGAATTCGCTGTACACGGGAGCTGGAAGAATGGGTTGCTTCTGCTGTACCTTCGGAACAGATGACAAAGCGATCCTTAATGTGCGGTACGACAACATATCCGTCTCGAGCACCGGAAGCAGTCTTGAGTCAAGCACCTGGGCTTCTATCAAGTGTGCCATATAGCTTGAGGATTTGACTGAAAGTGAAAATCATTACATGAGAAAACATTCCGAGATGATCAGACACTTTCCGGTTACGCTTGAACTTCCGGTTTGAATGGCTGAAGAAGTACATTCCCGGATCAATACCATCGGAGTTCCAGTTCAGTAACCGGCAAACAGGACACCGGACCGAAAAGCAACCGTTTTTTATAGATGCTCAGGAGAAGGTAAATCCTTATTAAACAAATATATAATTCACTGCTGTGAATTCTGCTGTCTACCCTTGACTGTTTTAGAATAATGCTGTATTCTATTTTCTGTTCGCTGGAATATTCAGTCACTTTCATGGAAGGGATAATATGCGCTTTATACTTGTTACACTTGTTCTCGCATGCGTTGTGTTCGCTTCGAACGCAACAACGGATGCTTCTTTCAATATCGGCATAAGAACTGAAACAGGTGGTGAAGGTTTTCTCGATGAATTGGACTACTTCGATATGGAAGCTCTTGGTTCATCGGTTTACTGTGTGGGAGTCGGTTTCGACGGAACCAACTTCTGGGTAACCGATGCCGCTGATGTTGGCGCAGTCGGACCAAACACTGTCTGGGTAATTTCGGGCGATGCAGCCCATACTGTAGTTACAAGTTTTCTGCAGTTCGAAACATCCAGCTGGGGCCTTCGCGATCTTTGCTGCGATGGTACCTACATGTTCGGCAGTCAGGATAACACAGTTGATATCTACGATATCGCTACTTACACACATGAGGGATACTACACATGCAGCGCCGTAAGTCCCAACCGTGCACAGGCCTGGGATGGAACATATTTCTATACCGGTAGTTTCAGTGAAACTATCTACCAGGTAACATGGGACGGAGTGATCGGCAGTACGGCATCTTATACTACCTGGTCATCATCGATCTTAAACGGAGGCACATACGGTGCCGCCTGGGATGCATACAATGACTGTCTCTGGGTATCCACTGCCAGTGGTGATTTCACTCTCTACCAGCTGGATAATGCGGGTACACTGATCACCTCCCACCTTTACAGCATCGAAACAGCCGGTGGGTGCACAATGGGCAGCTATTCCGGCTCAGCCGATGAGCAGTTATGGGTTCTCGAGCAGGGATCTCCGGACGGCGTTCGCTGCTTCGAAACCGGTCCTCTTGCTCTCGAACAGAGTTCATGGGGCGGTATCAAAACTCTTTTCTAAAAGCTCATGAGCTATTAAAAAGGGAGGATCTGCGGATCCTCCCTTTCATTAATCCCCGAGAGGACGTTGGATCTGAAACCCGAATACATTACCGGAGCAGCTGTTATCCTTGCCTTTGCCTGTGGAACACCATCAACGGCAGACACCTGGCTTATCTCCATTGATAACAGTACAATATCTGTAGCCGAGGCAGGATACGCCTGGGTGGATCTCTCTCCTGAACAACGGGAATACTTCATTCAGGGGAGTGATCATGTTAACGATTTTACATTATCACTGGCAAGAAAAGATATGATCATAATGGAGATCCATCGGCTCGATTATCTCCGGCGGTCTGATATTGCAGCCCTCGGTAATGCCCGTATACGCATGGAGGCTTCACTGCAGGTACGGGACAGCATTTTCGCTGATGCGGAGAGATCCGTAACCGCAGAAGATATTGAATTCTTCAAAGATCACATGGGCAGGACGGTATGGTATACCTCTTCTCCCGGGTCTTCTTTCGAGGAAATATGCGGTCCTTCGCACCTTCCGGAACTTCCGCGGGAATTGGCTGTTCATCTTGATTCAATGAATTGTGGAGAGGAGCTGCCCCTTTCGGATGGAACCCCGATCAGATTCGATTCAGTTGTAGTGACCGATCCGGAACTGGTTGCCGAAAACCTTGAGGATTCGGACAGGGTAACCGACCTCGCAGTTCAGAGGTTTTCATCGGTAAGGGGAAAAGCTGATCTCGATAGAGTAGCTGATTCATTACTTCTCTCCATAGATCCAAATGTAAACGCAGAATCTGTCAATCATCTCATCCTTCATTATTCCGGACTGGAAGAACTCGTTCCAGGTGATTCGGTCGCTGTTTCCAACATGGGAATCATGACTGCAATGGATATTGTGCAGACGATAGAATATCAGAGCGATTTCTTTCCTGTTAAACCCTCAGATACCGGCTGGCTGGAATGGTTTGTCGATACTACACTTCTGAATGAAGCTCTCAGACAATACTACGAAGATACCTATCCGGAGGAATACACGGAACTTCTGACGGAGAGAGATGACTGGATGCTGGGCATCGCCTCGGATAAACTGTTCGAGGATGAGGTGTACAGCTTCATCAGCGTAACCCCGGAGCTGCTTCAGAACGAGTTTGACAACCTGGCTGAGATCCCGACCATTCCCCAGACGAGAAGCATTCAATGTGTTAATGTGACAAGTGATGATGTTGAAGCTTACGAGACCGCACTTGCTTTGGGAATCGGTATTGATCCGATCATCTCACGCTGTGATTTCTGGACATTCCTGTCAGAGGAGGATCCACCTTCCAACATTACGCGTCCACTTCTGCGGGAAGAAATACCGGGAAACAGGGGAGACGAAGTTTTCGCCATGCAACCTGAAGACACACTTTCCTGGTCAAGCCTCTCTCCTCTTTATGAGAGTTATATGTATATGGCTTTCAGGCTTGTGAAGGTCTATCCTCCACATGAAGCAACTTATGAGGAACTGGAGACGGACCTTTATCAGATCGTCATGGCAAGGCTTATGGCAGAGAGAACAGGTGTATGGCTCAAGGAGATGGGCGAAAAATACTCTCTTGCCGTAAACGAGGATATTCTATCGACACTGCCATCGGACCCTTCATCATGGACAACTTGCGAATAATCGTCAGTTACAATAAGAGGTTCCGTTATATGATAAAGTCCAGCTTCAATCCAAGGTAGATACCTAATCCGGAAGTACTTCCACTGGACTGAATACCGATACATGTATAGGGTTCGATGTCGAGATCTGTTCGACCCCTCAAAAGCGGTATCCTCCACCCTATTTTGGGTCCCGCCGAGAAGGCTATCGTGAATGCAGTATCGTTCCATTCATCCTCATATAGCTGTCCGCCGACGCCGATATAGAACCCTGCGAATGGTCCCTCAGGCTTCTGAAGGAATCTATGCCGTATCTCCAAACCCAAGTAAGCTCCACCACCCAGTCCCCGGGTATCAGCCGGTTCGTACGTATACATGAGGAACGGTCCGCCGTACAGGATGGTGCTCCAGCGGGACTTACCTGATGTCTCCCTATGCAGAGAAAACTCCAGTGTCTGCACAACAGACAGATCGATCATGGTCGGTTCGGGCATTGGTACCGGATTCGCAGATATCACCCCGACATTCAGCAACAGAACATTGCAGAGAATAAGAGCATCTGAACTCATTTAACAACACTCCTCGCAGCCTGTCCGGAACCTCCCGCAGTCAGCCTTTTTCCTTCATACCGGTTCTCCACCAGAAGACGGCAATCAGAAACGCTATCGCTTCCCCCAGCGTAATCCATAATCTGGCTGCAATAGATATCAGAGAAGCCTGCCCCGGCTCGGAGGAGACCATGATAATCCCTATGAGCCATACAAGGGAAATTTCACGGATTCCAAGTCCGCCCGGAGAGAAGATAGCCAGAAATCCGATCCCTACGGCCGTGGGAAGAAGAAAAGCTCCGGGATAGAATGGCAGATTCATTCCGAAACTTCTTGCCAGAAAGACGAAGGCCACTCCCTGCAGAAGGAAAACAAGAACGTAAACAGGCAGAAGTTTCAGGATACCCGCAAAACCAGGGTCCACCATATCAAAATCCCTGCCTGTAATGGATCCAACGATCTTCAGAATTTTTCTGAAAGCTCCGGGATGTGCGGCAAAAAGCACAACTGCTGCCGATGTTGCCACGATTATCACACTCAACGTGGTTCCAAGTCCTATCCGCCCTGCAGCCAGAGGGATCACAGGCAGAGACATCAGAAGACATCCGGCTACAATGAAGAGGGTTTCAAGTATGAGAGCATGCCCGGTCTCTGTGGAGGACATGCCTATTTTCCTGGAAAGGCCGATCTTCCCGACGGCTCCCCAGACTTTGCCGGGAATATACTTGCCAACCTGTGCAAGAAAATGAACGTTGAACGCCTGCCCGAATGAGATCTTCGCCCCCGAAAGTGAGCATACCAGCATCCATGTCCAGGCGGCTCCAAGAAGGTGCATCACCATGAGTACGAATGAAACGGCAAACAGCAGGGGATCGAAGAGAAGGAGATTTGAAAATCCTCCAGCCTGCGCAGCACCGCTCAGAAATGAGTCGACCAGGTAATACAGCGCTGCGGCAGTAAGCAGCAATCCGAATATATTAAAAAGAGTTTTCTTCAAATGTATCTCCTTACCGGATTTCACATGCAGATCCTCGGAGATCAGGGTTCCGGTATCTGTGCGGTCTTTTTAGTCAAGTATGCTGAGTTTAGCTCCTGATTTCTTCCCGGTTGATTTACCGTTCCGGGGAAACACAATGAATTCAAAATGCGGAAGGCTGGCTGTATCAAGAAGCATTTCAAGAATATCCAGAGAAGAATCTTCAGCGGTTAAGAATACACTGGTCAGACGCTCCTTGAGTATCCGCTCTCTCTCCTCTTCAGGTGATGAAGAATCTATCTCCCATTGTTCGGGATCCTCAAGCATGACCAGCATCCGTCTTGCGGTTATGTCCTTCTTCATGGTTATGTCCCAGTAGATTTTTGCTTCCCGGGAGGCAATAAGTTCAAGAATCTGACTGGAAAGAGTACTCTTCGATATCAGATCTCCCGAATAAAGGTCCTGCAGGCTGTTAAGCCTTTCATTCAGGTCAATCTTCAATTTCTCCGGATCAATGTCTTCGTACATATTCTATTACACTATCCTGCATATTCTGTTTCTGGAGGGTCTGTCAATTTTTTAAAATCTATTACCAGATCCGCCCCATCCATTTTTCCCTCTATCGAATCATAACCTCTTAAGGCTCCAGCAAGAACCACGACGGAAGCATCTTCGTTGTTTGTAACATTCCTTACAACACAATTGTTGTAAAGCCAGTGCAGAATTGCACTGTCATGGTATTCCAGCTTAAGTTCAAACCAGTCGAGTGATCTGTCTCGATGGCCCATGATTCGATCAAGCAGAACATCCAGGCCGAAATCCGATATGGCCGATACAGCAACACCGGTCCTTGGATATCTGAAATCATCAACGGCGTCACATTTCGTCCAGACAGTCAATCTCGGTACGGATTCTTCAACACCTATCCGCTGAAGTGTTTTTCTTACAGTATTGATATGCCTGTCCCGGGAGGGGCTTGACCTGTCAACTGCCACCAGCAGAAGGTCTGCCTTCCTGACTACGTCAAGCGTAGTATGAAAACTCGCGATAAGGGTCTCGGGGAGTCTTTCAATGAAACCTACAGTATCCGAAATAAGCACTTCGGTACTATCAGGAAGTATCATGCGGCGGGAAGTGGTATCAAGGGTTGCGAAAGGCTTGTCCGCAGTATAAAGCGAGGTATTGCACAGAGTATTCAGGAGGGTGCTTTTACCGGCATTCGTATACCCTACGATAGTAATATTGAACATTCCCGTGCGCCCTGCGGATACTATCTTCCAACGGGATTCAATGTCTTCAATCTTCTTCTCAAGGTATGAAATTCTTGACCTTGCACGCCTGCGGTCGATCTCAAGCTGTGTCTCTCCAGGTCCCCTGGTCCCGATACCTGCACCCAGTCTGGAAAAATGATGCCACATGCCCGAAAGCCTGGGCAGAGCATATCGAAGCTGAGCGAGTTCTATCTGAAGCTTGGCCTCCCTGGTTCGCGCCTGTCCGGCGAATATGGCCAGTATCAGTTCCGTACGGTCAATAACCTTGCAGTTTGTTGCTTCCTCAAGTCTCGATACCTGACCTGAAGACAGGTTATGATCGAAGACAATCGTGCTGGTGTTCTCACTCAGGGTGATCTCCCTCAGTTCATCGGATTTGCCTTTTCCAATGAACAGCCTGGGATCAGGGGCATTCCTTTTCTGTGATTCCTGTGCAACGACGCAACCACCCGCAGACCGGATCAAAGCTATCATTTCCCGGGTGGATCCGGCTTCTTCAGATTCGTTACCTATGTAGACTCTTACCAGAAGGACCCGTTCCAGCTCGTTCTGTTCTCCGGTTGAATGCATAATTCAGTTACAACATCTAAAGGGCGTTATTTCTTCCCGCTTGACTTCTTCCGGGATTTCCCGGTTCCTGAGCTTTTTTT
>JAUWSL010000012.1 GCA_030610085.1 Candidatus Aegiribacteria sp. | reverse complement strand
GGTTTCGAAGTTGATCTCAGGTTCCCAGCCGAGAATATTCTCCGCCTTTGAGCTGTCAAGTGCTATTTTGAGGATCTCTTCCGGCAGGGAGGGACCGAACGAGGGTTCAAGGTCAGTTCCGACATAACCGCGGATGATACTGTCCAGCTCCAGCACAGATCTGCCTGTCCCAAAACCGATATTGAATATTTCTCCGGAGATATCGGCTCTTTCGAGATCCATACTCATCCAGTTGGCCCGTGCGATATCTCTGACATGCACATAGTCCCTCATCTGCAATCCATCGCCGTTAATGACAGGTGCTTTGCCGGTAAGGTACATCAGTGTGAAAATGGCTGTAACACCCGCTTCTCCGTAAGGATTCTGCCTTGGTCCGTAAACGTTGGGATATCTCAGAACAACGTAGTCGATCCCGTACAGGTACCTGTAGAGAAAAAGATAATGCTCTACTGTATGCTTGCTTATGCCGTAATGACAGATGGGATTGACAGGGTGGTCTTCATCAACGGGGATATGTTTCGGCTGTCCATAAATGGCACCGCCAGTGGATGCATAAACGATCCTGTTTACCTCACCCTTGCGTGCTGCTTCAAGGATATTCAGCGTTCCCTTGATATTCACATCCGCATCGAAGAGAGGTTCCCGCACTGATCTTCTGACATCCATCTGAGCCGCGTGATGACATACGATATCGAAGTTGCCGGTGGAAATCAGTTCAAAAGCACTCTCGCTTCTGATATCCATTTCATGGAACTCCGCTTCTTCGTTGATGTTCTCTCTGAACCCTGTTGAAAGATCATCAAGTATGTGGACTTCACATCCTTTGTGTAAAAGGAAATCAGCGATATTTGAACCGATAAAACCGGCTCCTCCGGTGATCAGTATTCTCATAAAGCCTCCGGTGCTGGATCCGCATTGAAACTGTCCCTGCCGGACAAGTAATCGTATATTAGCATTCAACCAGTGTTCAGGTAAAACTACCAACGCGAACGGTCCGGTCAAGACCCTGCACCGGATAATTCTGTTCAGGAGGAGCGATGAAAATTCTTCTACTCTCCGGAGGAAAATCCGCCGAACATGATGTTTCGATGGTATCCGCCGTCTTCGTTCTAAGTGTACTTGAAGAATCGGGCCATTGCGTGATCCCTGTGGAAATAGGCAGAGATGGACGCTGGTCGATTGAGGATACTTGTCTTGATATCCATAGCGGCCACCCGGTCTGGAAACTGTTGCGGGGTGATTCCGAAATAGATTTTGATGTTGTATTTCCAGTACTGCACGGTCCGTACGGGGAAGATGGTACGGTACAGGGGCTGTGCATGATGGCCGGATGGCCCTGCGCAGGTGCAGACGTTATGACATCTGCCATAGCGATGAATAAGATTACTACCAAGGAGCTAGTTTCATCCAGGGGTATCCAGGTCGTACCATGGAAGAGTTTCAGAATTCAATCACCTCCAACACCCGAAGACATTGTTTCTCTTGGATATCCTGTCTTCGTAAAACCGGTGAGAATGGGGTCAAGTGTCGGGATATCAAGGGTAGATTCACCCGATATGCTGGAGAGCGCCGCTGATACTGCATTCAGATACGACAGCCTCATCCTCATCGAAAGTGGTATTGAGAAAGCAAGGGAGATCGAGGTAGCCCTTTTATCCGAATCCGGCAAAGTATCCTCTTCAGTTGCCGGTGAGGTGATTCCGGGTCTGCAATGGTACGATTATACGGCTAAATACGATTGTGAAGAATCGAAACTGATCATTCCGGCACCCATCCCTGAAACCCTTTCAGCCGAGATAAGATCCTGTGCGGAAGAGTGTTTCTCAATTCTTAACGGAAGCGGTTTCGCAAGGGCTGATTTTCTTCTGGAACGAGGCGGTAAGTACTATTTCAACGAATTGAATACCATTCCTGGGTTTACAGATATCAGTATGTTCTCAAGGCTCTGGAATGCTACAGGAGTCAGTTCTGAAGAAGTCATGAGCAGAATACTGAAAGAAGCCTTCAGAAACCACTCCCACACCGAGAAAGTTCAGGATTAAAGTGAGCAGCATCAAAGTTGATCTTCGAAGCGATACGGTAAGCACACCGGGCCATGCGATGAGGAATGTGATGGCCAGGGCAGAGGTTGGAGACGATGTATTCGGTGAGGATCCAACCGTAAACCAGCTTGAGAGTATTGTGGCGGAAATGACCGGATTCGACAGGGCGGTGTTCATGCCGACAGGAACAATGTCGAACGGCGTTGCTATAAGAGCCCTCACTTCACCAGGTGATGAAGTCATTTGCGGCAGCAGAAGCCACGTATACCTCTATGAAAGAGCTCAATACGCCATGCTTGGCGGTCTTCAGATGCACAGGATAGATGAATCGGATAGCGGGTGCATTCCCCCGGCAGAAGTGGAAAACGCCCTGTCACGCGCTGAGGATCAGCATTGTGCACCAAGAACATTGGTCACCCTTGAGAATACACAGAATGTAATGGGCGGGCTTGTCCTGCCTGATAAAGAGATAGGAGAAATCACTGAAATCTGCTGCAAAAAAGGAGTCTCCGTTTATCTTGACGGAGCAAGAGTGTGGCACGTGATATCTTCATCCGGTGAGAAACTCAGTAAGATACTCTCAGGTTATAAAATGGTCTCCATGTGCTTCTCGAAGGGGCTTGGATGTCCAGTCGGTTCGATCCTTGCGTGTTCGGCCGAGGATGAGGATAAAGTACGGTTCCTTCGCAAACAGCATGGAGGTGGAATGAGACAGGCAGGTATACTTGCAGCGGCATGCCTGTATGCCATTGAGCATAATCTTCCTGTACTGTCAAGAACTCACCAGTACGCCCGACTGATCGCAGGAGGTATTGCCCGGTCACCTGTTCTTACCATGCTGAACCCTGAACCGGCAACCAACATTGTTATAGCATCCACGCCTTCCGGCAAGGCAGGGATTATAGCAGACGCCCTTGAAAGTCTTGAGATAGGCTGTCTGGCGCTTTCTCCTTCTACATTGAGATTCGTTACTCACCTTTCTCTTTCCGAACGGTCAGTTAAATATGCTGCCGACGTCCTGTCGGCATTTGGAGGATGACATGGTCACAGGAGTTATTGGAGCAGGGCATCTTGGTTACCATCATGCAAGGATACTCGGAGAGATAACCGGAAGAACGGTTCCCATATTCGACACAGATGTAGAAAGAATGAACAAGCTCGCCTCCGAACTTGATATTCGACCGTGCGTGCACATGGATTCCCTTCTGGAAGAATGTGATTCCGCCGTTGTAGCCTGCCCTACTTCAAGTCATTACCACGTTGTACTCAAAGCCCTCAAAGCCGGTGTTCACGTCCTTGTGGAAAAACCCATCGCCGCGACCACCGCACAGGGGCGCGAAATGGTTGATCTTGCCGAAGATAATAACCTCATACTTGCCGTAGGACATGTTGAACGCTTCAATCCGGCTATACTGGCCGCTGCGGAACTCATCGATGAACCTCTTTTCGTTGAAGGTCACAGAATGGCCCCCTTCAATCCAAGAGGAACCGATGTCTCGGTAGTTCTCGACCTTATGATACATGATATAGATCTGGTGCTTTCGTTTATCCGTTCTCCGGTAGTATCAGTTCAGGCTTCCGGTGTACCAGTACTGAGCGACAATGTTGATATCGCCAGCGCAAGGATACAGTTCGAGAACCGCTGCGTGGTCAACATGACCGCCAGCAGGATATCCAGGGAGCAGATAAGGAAACTCAGGTTCTTCCAGCACAGAAATTACGTTTCGGTGGATTTCGCTTCCAGGAAAGTCGAGGCTTTCAGGATGGTGGAAAAGAGAATCGAACCCGTGCCTGTCATTGTTTCGGAGGGTGATGCTCTCACATCCGAGCTGAACGATTTCAGATTGGCCTGCGAAACAGGTTGTGCTCCCACGGTACCCGGTTTGGACGGCCTCAACGCCCTCAGATCGGCACAGATCATCTCCGGCAGGATAGATGAAGCTATGAAGAACCTGCAGAAGGACATACCAGCGGAATGAAGATAGTCATTTCAGCAGGCGACCCTTCGGGTGATGTCCGAGGAGGTGAACTTCTGCAGGAACTTCGGAAGATGACCACTCTGGAGGTTTCAGGCCTTGGAGGCCGCAATATTGAAGCAGCCGGCGGTGAGATAGCATTCAGTTTATACGAGTATTCGCTGATGGGCTTTTCCGAGGTTCTATCATCTCTCGGCAAATTCCATAGACTTCGCCGCGGGATGAGATCCCATATTCTCTCCGCGGATCCTGATATTCTGCTTCTTGTCGATTATCCCGGTTTCAATATCCCACTTGCAGGATGGGCGAAGAGAAGAGGTTATCGCGTCGTTTACTACATCTCTCCACAACTCTGGGCGTGGGGCAGAAACAGGGTCAGGAAGATACGAAGATCCGTAGATCTGATGATAACGCTTTTCGGATTCGAAGTTGATTTCTACAGTAAATATGGCATCAGGGCTGTATGCTCCGGACATCCACTGGCAGATTCGATCCCCAAAACCCTGGAGTCCGAGCCCTGCAGGGAAATCGCTTTTCTTCCCGGAAGCCGTCGACAGGAAATATCGCTCCTTCTTGAACCTATGATGGATTCTTTCATCATTCTAAGGGATTGGGGGTTCGTCTCCAGCGCTTCAGTCGCGGTATCCCCCGATGTACCCCCGGAATACTATGAACGCGCTGCGAAATTAGAGGACGTCAGACTGGTCGATTCAGTGAAGGATGCCCTCGCAGAAGCTTCGGCAGCAGTGGTCTGTTCAGGGACGGCAACACTTGAAACCGCAATGTGGAAAATACCTTTCATAATTACATACAGAACCTCCAGACTGACGTACTTTCTTGCCCGAATGCTGGTCAGGGGAGTTTCGAATATCGGAATGGCCAACATTGTAACGGGTTCGGAGATAGCCAGAGAGCTGATTCAGAATGACGTGAATACTGATAATATCGTAAACTTCATGAAGCCGCTTATTCAAGATACAGAAACACGAAGAGAATCGCTGAATCGGATGGAACTTGTCAGGAAAGCGCTTGGTGATAAAGGCTCATCCAGAAGAGCAGCACAGTACGTACTGCAAGAAGCTTCAAATGAGATCTCCTGACCTCCTGAGATTATCCCGGATACTTGGACGGATATTCTTTAGACTGGCTGGCCTTTCATGGAGGGTGCAGTACGTCAGGACCGTTTCCCTGCGGGCAGGCAGAGCCAGGAACAGACCCGCATTCTTCGCATTCTGGCACGGAAGAATGCTGCCGCTTGTGCATACTCACAGAAACGAAGGGGTTACAGTACTTGTCAGCCAGAACAGGGATGGTCAGTACGCATCGAATGTGCTTCATTCCATGGGTTTCAGAACGGTAAGAGGATCGAGTTCCAGAGGCGGATTTAAAGCGGTCCAGGAAATAGCAGCTATACTCAGAAAGGGATTCGATTGCGCGATAACACCTGACGGTCCCAGAGGACCTGCAGAAACTCTAAAAGACGGCATTTCTCATATATCCCGCCTGGGTAACCTCCCACTGGTACCAATAGGATCATCCGGGTGGCCTGCTGTCCGTTTCTCATCCTGGGATGGTTTCATTCTTCCTCTTCCATTCGCCAGGGTGTCTGTCGTTGAAGGAAGGCCGATTCCACCATATAAAAAGAAGGATGATCCTCAGAAATGGGTGAAAAGAGTGGAGACCGAGTTGAACAGGGTAACAGCCTGCTCTGATCTTCTGGCATCACCTTCAGTTATCTTTTTCACCTGTATCATCAGAATGCTGGGAGCAATACTGCATCCTCTTGCCTCCCTTGCTCTTTTATTAAGACCAACGCGGGAAAGAAAGGAAAGAAAGGGGAACGTGAAACTATCCCGCCTGAGACCTGTATGGCTGCACGGTTCGTCTCTCGGTGAGCTTAACGGCCTACTGCCTTACGCTGAATACCTCAAGGGAAACGGCATACCGGTATGGGTGACCTGTTTTACACCGTCCGGCCGGTCATTCATAGATAGAATGGGGTTGGAAGGCAGCTACATTCCTCTTGATATTCATTGTTTTGCTGAAAGATTCATCCAGCGGGTCAGGCCAAGGGCTTTTGTTCTGGCTGAAACGGAGTTATGGCCCAACATTATCTTTAAGGCTGTTGTATCGGGTATTCCATGCATGATGATCAACGCCAGGCTCTCAGAACGAAGTGTGAGAGGGTACCGTTTTCTAGGTTCCCTTACAGCAAAGCTGCTGTCCTGCTTCACGGGTATCCTGACAAGGAGCGGTGAAGATCGCAGAAGATTCCTTTCAATGGGCATCGATGAGAGAATTGTAAGTGTTTCCGGAGATTCAAAGATGCTCACCGACCACGGTGATCCTCCCCCTGCATGGCGAGCAGGACTTAATACGGACAGACCTGTTCTTGTCGCAGGTTCAACAAGAAAGGGAGAGGAGGAACCCCTTCTTAAAGCAGCTGAATCGGCAGGTTACTTTCCTGTCATTGCGCCTCGTCATCTTGACAGAATAGATGAAATACTGGATCTCATGGTCAGGATGGGCTTCTCTCCGGTAAAATGGACGGAACTGACCGGATCAGGCATTGATACTCTTGATTTCGACAGCGTTTTAGTAGATGTTCACGGAGTGCTTGCTCAGATGTACGGTACTGGCGATGCCGCCTTCGTCGGAGGTACCCTGGTTCCGATAGGAGGGCACAATGTTCTCGAACCGATCATGCGTGGTGTACCGTTCATTGTAGGTTCATTTTACAGTAATTTTGCCATGGTAGTGGATAAACTGACAGTATCAGGTATAGCCCATATTGCTTCATCACATGGAGAGATAGCTGATGCACTTACCAGAATTTCCAACAATGCGCTGAAGAGAGAAAACGTCAGAATTGAATTTGAGAACATCAAAGGCAACGTGCTTGGTGATTTCGCGTCGATGATGAAACGAACTGGAATTATTGAAACGGATAAAGCAGATGAAAAGACCTGACAAACTGTTCGGAAAAATAGCATCCCGAGAGGGTGGGTACGCATGGGCTGGATGGTTCCTGATGCCCTTTGGATGGATCTACGGTCTTCTTGCTTCGTTCAGACGAAGATGGTACGAATCCGGACGCAGACAGATTAAACTTCCGGTACCTGTGATCAGCGTGGGAAACATAGAAGTGGGCGGCACAGGAAAAACACCTGTGACGATATGGCTTGCCAACCGCATAGCTGGAATGGGGTATAACGTTTCTGTCGTAGCCCGTAATTTCGGACAGCGTACGCGAGCCTGCAGAGTCAGACTGGACAATGACGAAGTCAGATATAATTTCACTGACGAAGTTCTGCTCCTTGCAGAGAGTCTTCTTGGTAGAAGCAGCGTATATGCGGGCAAATTGAAGTCGGAAGCCGCCTTGAAAGCCTACCGTGGCGAGAAACCTGATATAATAATAGTAGACGATGGATTTCAGCACCTTCAGCTGCACCGGGATATCGAGCTGGTCGTACTCGATTTCGCAAGTCCATTCGGGCAGGGAGGTATCCTGCCTTCAGGAACACTCAGAGAATTTCCCACGGTTATTTCGAGGGCGGATCATATATGGATAAACCGCATACCACCCGGTATGTCCGCAGAATGGATCAGGAGGAGAGTCTCGGATTACAACTGGAAAGCACCAGTTCTGTTCAGCCGGGTGAAGCACACCGGTGTCAGATATGTTAACGGAAAAACTCTACCGGACATTCCAAGGAAAACCGTTCTCGCATTCTGCGGTATAGGCAAACCCGAAAGCTTCCGCAATTCACTTGAGGAAGCCGGGTTCAGACTGGAAGGGCTTGAAGTGTTCCCCGATCACCATATTTATTCAAAGGAGGACATCGATCGGTTGTGGGACATTATGGAAGGAACGGGCGGTTCAGCGCTTATAACAACTGCCAAAGACGCTGTTAAGCTGTACGGCATACCTGGTACTGAGGATATTCTTGTACAGACCATGAATCTTGATGTGGAAGGGGCTGTGCCTGAACTGATGAACGATATTCAGAACAGCATAGATACCTACAGAAAAAGGAATTTGAAGACGGAAATACATGAGTAACGGAACTATTAAAACCGATGTTCTGATCCTGGGGGCAGGCATGGCCGGCCTTACCTGCGCATTGTCCCTTCCTGAGGAGCTTGAAATTCTTCTGGTCAGCAAGGTGCCAATGCCTACAGGCAGCACCTATCTGGCACAGGGAGGTCTTGCAGCAGCTGTTTCCGAAGAAGACAGCTTCGAGCTTCACCTGAAGGATACAATAGATGCGGGAGCCGGGATGGTGAACGAGAAGGCGGCCATAGACATAATATCCAGCGGCCCGCGGCTTATTGAACAGTTATCAGGATGGGGTGTACATCTTGAGGGTTCATTCGGAAAGGGAAAAGGCGGTATCGAGGGTGGACACAGTGTTCGCCGCGTTCTCCACCATAAGGACAGAACAGGAAGATTGATAAGCGAGGTACTGAGCGAGCGCTGTGCAGAAAGAAGGAATGTAACCATAATGGAGTGCGCTTTTGCTGTTAATCTCCTTGCAGCGTCAAGGGAAATGCCTGAACTCGTTGAAGATGCCGTCGACAGGTGCATCGGAGCTCATATTCTTCACAATGGAACTATCTCCACAGTGCTTGCGGGTGAAACGGTTATCGCTACAGGAGGCTCCGGAAAAGTGTACAGGTATACTTCCAACCAGGATTCTGCAACCGGAGATGGTATTGCGATGGCTTACCGGGCTGGACTCCCTGTAAAGAATATGGAATTCTACCAGTTCCACCCGACCTGTCTTTTCCACCCTGATAAGCGAAACTTCCTTATTACGGAGGCACTCAGGGGAGAGGGCGCGGTACTTATCAACCTTGGGGGCTTCAGATTCATGGAACACTACGACCCCCAGCGAATGGAACTGGCGCCAAGGGACATCGTTGCACGCGCTATTGATTCGGAAATGAAAAGACTTGGTAACGATCACGTCCTGCTGGATGCTACACATCTGAGCAGGGATGATCTGACAACATCCTTTCCCGAGGTGACCGAAGGTGTCATTTCCGTTGGCATTGTTCCATGGGAGGAACCCATACCGGTTGTTCCGGCTGCTCACTACACTGTTGGCGGTATAGATGCCCGAACTGACGGCAGCACCGATATGAATGGCCTCAGGGCGATAGGGGAAGTATCCTGCACCGGTTTCCACGGAGCCAACCGGCTTGGCAGCAACAGCCTTCTCGAAGCAGGCGTTATGGGGCTTAAGGCATCTGATTCGATCCCGCGTACGCTGATGGATTCTTCTGATTTCCACGCCAGTGACTGGTCCTTCGGCAGGGCGAAGCCTATCAGTGAGAACGTGCTTGTGGATCATGCATGGGCAGCACTAAGAAGTGTCATGTGGGATTATGTTGGAATAGTCAGGTCCGACAGAAGGCTCAAGAGAGCCCTGAGGATAATAGATGTTCTTGCAGAAGAGATAGAGGAGGATTACTGGACAATGCTTCCCGTTATAGGGCTGCTCGAGCTGCGTAACATATGCACTGTGGGCAGTATTATAGTACGATCGGCATTGCGCAGAAGGGAGAGCAGGGGCCTTCATTACAGTCTTGACTGCCCCGATACTCTCCACTCTTCCGGTGACACGGTTATATCGGGTCCAAATCATGAATAAGACTCTTCGCTTTTTATTCCCGGCCGTTGCTGCACTGCTTCTATCTTCCTGCGGAACAGCACCGGTCTACAGGGGAGACGGAATACATTGCTCGGGAGGATCCTGGTCGGAGATAGCCTCATCGGGCGGCACTCCAAGAACTTCAACCGACAACAGTATGATGAGTGAAATCGAATCCTGGATAGGAACACCTTACGCATACGGCGGTAATACCCATTCCGGTGTTGACTGCTCAGGGTTCACTCAGGCCGTTTACAGCGCTGTAAACATAGAAATCCCACGTACAGCAAGTCAGCAGTCTGCTGCTTCCAGGATTGTTACACCATCGAATCTCCGTTTCGGAGACCTTATCTTTTTCAATACTTCGGGCTCCGGAATTTCTCACGTCGGCATCTATTTAGGGAACGGTTTTTTTGCCCATGCTTCATCCAGCAGGGGAGTCGTAAGGGAATCTCTCACAACACAGTATTATTCGGACAGGATCGTTTCAGTGGGAAGGTTCATGGAATGACCATATTCCTGATTATTCTAGGGGTATCCGGTGCAATACCTCAGCAGTTCACACCGGTGCAGGGATTCACAGACCTTGATAATTCAGCTGCACCGACAAGATTCGGCCTCCTGCTTGTAGCTGGAGAAGATTCAGCGTCCAATCTTCTGATGGCGGAACTGATACTTGCGGCTGTGGACAGTCTGCCTGAAGAATCCTTTCCCGATCTGTACGTGATAACACCGGATGAATCGGGATACCCTGATGTTTCCGCACTTTGCGGCGAGTACGAAGGTTATCCGACAACTCTGATCATGGTCGGACATTGTGGTTACATCGAGATGGATCCCTGTTTTCTGGTCGTAGAGATAATCGATGCCTGGTATACCTGGGGCGATCCAGATACCAGAAAGACGGGCATCTGCAATTTCTGCAGGAGATGTAATCCATGAAAGAAAGTCCAGTTATGGAATGGTTCGAACACGATGATTTCTGGGAAATGACATATCCTTTCATGTTCCCCGAAACCAGGATCGAAAAGGCCGAGGAGGATATTCTTTCCGTTCTTAGTCTTTGCGGGATCGAAAAAGGTGATGTGCTGGACCTCTGCTGCGGTCCGGGCAGGTTCTCCATTCCTCTTGCAAGAATGGGATATAGCGTCACAGGAGTCGATGCTACGGATTTTCTGCTTAACATCGCCAGAAACAGAGCTTCAATCGAGAATGTTGAAGTGGAATGGATCAAAGAGGATATGCGAAGGTTCCTTCGGTCACGCTCCTACGATCTTGTAATGAACATGTTCACTTCCTTCGGGTACTTTCAGGATCATTCGGACAACATGATAGTTCTTGAGAATGTTAACGAATCCCTGCGGCAGGGGGGCAAATTCGTAATAGAAGTAATGGGTAAGGAAACCCTTGCGTCCATTTTCCAACCGGTAACCGATACGGAAACCGATGAGGGGCTTCTGCTGATACAGAGACATACGATAGAGAGCGGCTGGAACCGCATTGCGAATGACTGGCTGCTTATCGATAATGACAGTGTACTCGGCAGATGGAAGTTCTCACACTGGGTCTACAGCGCTGCTGAACTGAAGAATATGCTTCAGGAGGCGGGTTTTTCGAATCTCGAGGTCTACGGAAACCTTGAAGGATCACCCTACAATTCGGAATCGGGAAGACTGGTAGCTGTGGCAACTGCAGGTTAAGAAAGGAATATATGTCAAGATCAACTGAAGGAATGTCCAGGGAACTCCGTGAATACATGCTTTCTGTTTCTGTAAGAGAATCCGAAACGCTTGAAAAGCTCCGCCTGGAAACCTCTACGATGAAGAATTCCAATATGCAGATATCCCCGGAACAGGGACAGTTCATGAACTTCCTGGTTAAACTTACTGGAGCCAGAAGAACTATCGAAGTAGGTGTCTTCACAGGATACAGCTCCCTCTGGACAGCTATGGCTCTTCCCGATGACGGCAAAATCGTTGCCTGCGATATAAACGGGGAGTGGACTGATACGGCAAAAAAATACTGGCGCATTGCCGGAGTCGAAAACATTATAGATCTGAAGCTGGCTCCCGCGGAGGAAACCCTGAGAGGGCTCATTGACAGCGGAATGGAAGGAACTTTCGATTTTGCTTTCATTGATGCTGACAAGGATCTTTACGATATTTACTATGAACTCTGTCTTGAATTGATTAAAAACGGAGGACTCATTGCTCTTGACAACGTCTTCAAACACGGCAGAGTAATAGATACTGAAGCTGATGATACGGGAACTCTCGCCATCAGAGAACTTAACATGAAAATTAAAACAGACACCAGAGTTGACATATCCATGCTTCCTCTGAGTGACGGATTGACTCTTGTCAGAAAAAGGTGATATCGCAGAACCATGAAATCCATTTCTCTATTCAGCACTGCAGTACTCTTATTTCTGCTTGCTCTCCAGACTCTTGCTTCGTGCGCGGTAAACAGGGTTATCTACAACGAGCAGCTGGAGATTGATGGCGTTCTGGCCAGGGTTGTCCTGCTTACCTCCAATGATCTGAATGAGCTCGTGATAACCATGCAGGAACCTGGAGATCCCATAAAGGAGAGGGTCTTCCTTATCAACTGGATGCCGGAGATTCTGGAAATAGACGATTACAACGACGACGGCAATCTTGATGTAAAAATTATAAGTACAGCTGATGAGGTGCATTATTTCTACAGCACCGAACGGGGATTTGTCTACAACTAAGGTTGCCTGCTGCGTTCCTCGTGAAGAATAGCGTAGTTGATCGCCATAAGCCTTACGGAAGAGTTCGCTTCTGGACTTGCAAGGATTTCTCTCCATATCCCCGAAGCCTGGTAATAGTGACCGGTGACTGTATAGATGAGTGCTGCAGCCGCCAGTGCCTCAAAGGGTGGAGATTCATCCATCAGGCAGATCTCCAGCTGCCTCAGCGCTTTAACAGGATCACCGCTGTTCCAGGCGATCTCGGATTGAATGAGAGCGGCATCGTATTTATGGGCAATCGGCGTAAGCAGCTCAAGGACAGCCGCGGTACCTTCCTGCCTCAGCATGATCAGAGATATATTGTAAACAGGAATTGACCAGAGCGGATCCTTTTCCATCGCAGATTCCAGAAGGTTCCTGACCGTCACCGTGTCTCCGGTTTGCAGCACATCTGTAGCCTCCCTCACTATTCGTGCTGCTTCAAGGCGGTTCTCAAGAGCATCCGAGAGTTCTTCGGGAAATGGCAGCGTTACTTCCTGTCCCGGTTCGGGCCGCTCAAATGGGGAATAACCTGACTGAATCGCCAGGGTCTCCGCTCCACCATCGATATCGACCGCCCATGAGATGAAAGCCCACCCGTCGTCCTCCCGCCAGGTATATCTGCAGCGTTCCCCGGTCGTATACCATGTATTATCAGGCAGGACGACACTATCGGGAGTTCCGCAGGCGATGGTAATGATGATGAACAGTGCTATGAGGACCGCTGCTGCTTTACTCATGCTTTCCGCTGCCTTTCCAGTTTAAGCAATTTCTCCAGTTCGGATAGAATATCTGACAGATCTTCTCTGCAATCCACCCCCACCGCTCTGGCCCTCAGATCCGCAGCACCCCTGAAACCTCTTATGTAGTGAAGCAGCTGCCCCCTGAGGATACCGTAGAGATGAGCTGCGGGTATATAATCACTCATCCATCCATAATGCTGCCATATCACGGATACGACCTCTTCGGCCGCGAGAGAGGCATTTTCAGGCTTTCCTGAAAGAATCCCTCTGAAGATCCATGGATTGCCGAGTGCGCCTCTGCCGATCATCAATCCTGCAGCTCCGGTTGCATCCATAAGGTCAATCGCATTACGAACGCTCCTGGAATCACCATTGGCGATAACGGGCACCGGAGATTCTCTAACGATCCGCTCGATCTCCATCTTTCTCGCTTCTCCCGCGAACATATCCGATCTGTACCTTCCATGCACTGCTATTGCAGCAGCGCCTTCCTCAGCGAGAATAGCGGGAAGGCTGTCTGGAACAGGTTCCTCGGGAGACCACCCGACGCGTATCTTTACAGTGACAGGCAGAGATGTATGTGATGAAACGGCTCTTACTATAGCTGCAAGAGTTGGGATATCCCTTAAAAGGGCGGAGCCCGAACCGTTGTTGACGACCTTTTTAACCGGACATCCGGCATTTATATCGATGAAATCAAAACCCAGCTCCGATACTATCTCGGCTGCTCCTTCAAAATCTCCAGGTCTGCTTCCGAACAGTTGAACCCCTATCGGCTTTTCCTCAGGGTGATATTGCAGCAGCCTGTGTGATTTAACGGATCTTCTTGACAATCCCGCGGCTGCGACCATTTCGGTCACTACCGCGGTAGCACCCATGCGGCGGCAGATCCTCCTGAACGCCGAATCTGTGCAACCGGCCATCGGCGCGAGAACCGTTCCGTGGGTATATTCCCTGAAAGCGCTGTTTTCCATGAAAGCAAACATATACATTGGATGACTTGCAGCGCAATCACGTGTGTGAATGATGGAAGTGATACGCAATGGCCTGTGACATATGTCTTTTCCTCGACAGCGAGACCGAAAGCACCATCAGACTGGCATGGAGCATTCTAAGGACAAGGGGATTGTCATCACCGCTTCTGCGTTCGGGAGGCAAGCCGCATCTCACACTTGCTATATGGGAGGACCTTGATCCGGATTTCATCCTTGACGATCTCATTGATTTTGCCAAGACCCACAGGGTTTTTCCCGTCACCTTCTCTTCGATAGCAACTTTCGGGCCCGAGAGCGGAACTGTCTTTCTCGGCCCGGTTTTTACGCCTCCACTCTTGATAGTACACGATCAGCTGTACAGAATATTCAAGGAAATGAAGGAATTCTCAGCGGGACACTACCGTCCTGGCTCGTGGGTTCCACACTGTTCACTTACCCTCGGGCTCCCGCCTGCAGACCTGCCCGAAGCGATCAATACCTGCATGGAGATCATCACTCTTCCAATACATGGATGGGTAAAGGAGATCGGCCTTCTTACATTTGACCGTGAATCTGTTCACTCGATAAGAAGCTTCAAACTTGAGTAGGGGTCGGGCCTAACATCTAAACATTTCAGTCAAAGGGGTCGGGCCTAACATCTAAACATTTTTAATCGATAGGCTCGTAACGAATGTTAAGATGTTAGGCCCGACCCCTTAATAAACAATCAAAATGTTTAGATGTTAGGCCCGGCCCCATGCATCTCCGCATGGAAGGAACTTCTTACAAGGGGACCGGAAGCCACCGAGAGAAAACCAATGGAAAGCGCTTCATCTTTCCATACGTCGAATTCATCCGGTGTCAGGTATCTGTCTACAGGCCAGTGTGTACGCGATGGCTGAAGGTACTGACCAAGAGTAAGCATGGTAACTCCTATTCCCCTTAGATCTTCAAGAGCATTCGTGATCTCCTTCTCGGTCTCTCCAAGACCAAGCATAAGTCCGCTCTTGATGGGGGTGGAGGGAGCAAGCTTACCGTACTGCTCCAGAACATCAAGCGACATCCTGTAGGAAGCCTCAGACCTTAAATCGGGGAACATGCGCTCAACTGTCTCGAGGTTATGATTGAATACGTCCGGCCGCGAATCCGCAATTAACTGCAGAGCATCGATGCTGCCCTTGAAATCAGGTGTAAGAACCTCTATACCCGCATCGGGTATCCTGCTTCTTACAGCTTTAACAGTATCTGCGAAATGAGCCGCACCGCCATCCTCAAGATCATCCCTTGTCACGGATGTAATGACAACGTAGCTGAGATTCATTTCGGCGGACGCTTCCGCCAGCCTTTGGGGCTCGCTGGCATCCGGTTTTGCAAGAGCGCCTCCGGCATTCTCGATTGCGCAGTACCGGCACGATCTTGTACAGCGGTTACCAAGTATCAGGAAAGTCGCTGTCCCTCGCTGGAAACAGTGCCCCAGATTCGGACACATTGCCTGCCTGCAGACCGTATCGAGACTGTATTTTCTCAGAATTGATCTCACTTTTGCGGCTTCTTCAGACCCTCTCGCAGGCATTCTGAGCCATGAAGGCTTCTTCTTATATGTCATTTCCGCACTCGTATTCAAGTTCTTTCAGACGTTCTCCCTCGAGCTGTTCAACTGGCAGGTATTCAAGATCACTTCCGGCGATCTCGGAGAAGGATTCATGAAGGGCATTCTCCATATCATGTATTTCAAGATCAGGGTTGAACTCG
This sequence comes from Candidatus Aegiribacteria sp., assembly GCA_030610085.1. Classification (GTDB taxonomy): domain Bacteria; phylum Fermentibacterota; class Fermentibacteria; order Fermentibacterales; family JCC-6; genus Aegiribacteria. Next base: position 11,940 of record JAUWSL010000012.1, on the reverse strand, counting down.
TGGACGCATGCGATCCCTTCCGTAAGATGGTGTCTCAGTAATTCTTTCAATCCTGAAGGGGTTTCCTCCGGAAGATAGTCCAGAATCTTGAGCTGATCGTTCTCAAAGAGAATGGAACCGTGCTCAAGAAACACTCCCCGGCTTCGGGCCTGCGCGCTTCCAACGAGTTTTCTTCCGTCGGGGGTCCCAACCTCCCATTTGCCGTGCGATGTGAAGCATGGATTGCTGGCAGTTCTCGGACCGCCTGCCCTGTGCTTCTCCGTGGGGCTTACCGAAACCTCTATACCAAGAGAGTTCATGGCCTTTACCATTGGAGCGGCAGTTTTTTTAAGGGCTTCGCTTATCGAACCGGATACTGCGGGGTGTCCCGAAGCGGCAACTATACTGTAAGTCAATTCCGTTTCATGCCATACGGCTCTGCCGCCCGTCGGCCTGCGCACCACTCCGTAACCGTCGGCAAGAAGCCTTTCCGAGTCAACTTCACGGCGGATATTCTGCAGTTTACCTATTGAAACACATGGAGGATCCCAGCCGTAGGTTCTCAGAACGAAATCCCACCTGTTTTCCCGCACGAGTTCCATAAGCAGCCTGTCGAAAGCCATGTTCCATCTTCCGGTATGTCTGCCGGTCGCGAAATGTACGGTTTTCAAGTGTGCCTCCAGTTAATTTTTTCCTGCTGCGAAAGTGGAACTATTGTCAATTTGCGCGGTAGAAGCTAGATGATGATAATACACCGAACAGAATACTCGGAATGGTGATACATGAAAACTATATTATTTGCTGCAATTATGATTTATGCTGTGTTCCCGGCCTTCTCTTCAGACGAAGTTTACCGTGACGCCGGTGCCGGAGCTTTCAGTTTTCTGAAAATAGACCCCGGCGCCAGGGCTGCCGCACTCGGCGGAACTGGTCTTTTGAACAGCGGCAGTCTTGCAGGTTTCACAAATCCCGCTATGCTTGCATCGATGGATACCAGCACTTTATCCGCAGGTCATAATCAGTGGCTCGGTGATGCGACACAGAACTTTCTTTCCTGGAATTTCAGCATTGACAAAGTTAAATGCGCACTCGGAACCCGGTTCTTGTATGTCGGAAACCTTGAAATGAGGGAGACAGCCACCTCCGAACCGCTTACAACCTTCTCGGCATGGGATATTTCCTTTCATGCTGCAGCTGGTATAAGGCTGGGGATATTCGACCTTGGCCTCGGGATGAAACTCCTCCGCGAGAAAATATGGATGGAAAGCGCCACAGGGATCGCTTTTGACGCCGGTGTGGTAATACATCCATTAACCGGTCTTGATCTCGCAGCCTCACTGCAGCATCTTGGACCTTCGGTCACTATGGTGGAAGATGATTTCAGGCTTCCGGCCACCTGGAGGCTTGGCGGCAGATACAGTTTTCATCTCCCGTTCGGTGATGCAGCAATATCGGCTGAAGTCAGAAAACCTCTGGATAATGCACTTTCAGCAGGCAGCGGGATCGAATACACACCTCAGAAATGGCTGAATCTCCGATTCGGTATGAGATTCCTGGACGATTCAAGAGAATTTACATCAGGTTTAGGCCTTTCCGCTGGCAGCTGGACACTCGACTACGCTTACGTTCCAACTGATTTCGCACTGGGTACCGTACACCGGTTCACCCTCCATAAGTCCCTTTGACAGAATGAGAATACTCCTTACCAATGACGATGGATACGATCAGCCGGGGCTTTTAGAGCTCGAAAATCTGCTGAAGGATGAACATGAGATATGGATAGTTGCTCCACTTCATCACTGCAGCGGAACGAGTCACGCTCTTGGTCTTTACGCCTCAATGGAACTGAAGGAGGAAGGCCCTCGTAAATGGTCTCTTGAAGGTACACCAACCGACTGTGTCAAGGTCGCGCTGATGGAAGTGATGAAAGATAATCCGCCGGATCTTCTTATTTCAGGGATCAATCCGGGCGCCAACCTTGCCAACAATATTTTCTACTCGGGAACCGTTGCAGCCGCTACAGAGGCCGCTCTATGGGATATTACATCTATTGCCATAAGCGTTCAGGTAACTTCATTGGGCCGTAAACCATTCTTCAGAACAGCATCTTCGGTTCTTAAATCACTGATGGAAACAGGAATTGCAGAAAAAATACCTGAGGGGACTGTTCTGAATATCAACGTTCCGGAGGTCGAACCCGAAGAGATAACAGGTATGAAGTGGACGAAGATGGCACGTTTCGCTGCTGACATATCCTTCAGACAGCTTGAACCCGGAAGGGTCTTCGCGTACGACAGATACCGTTCTTTACCCGTGGTTGATCCTCTGGATTCCGATGTAGATGCAATAAGCAGGTCCATGGTTAGCCTGACCCTGCTGGATTCAAATAGGACTTCCAGTGCCGTCCCACCTGATCTGGAGCTCACTGACGGGAGCAGCTGATATTGGCTCTGATACTGCTTCTTATAGTATCAGCTCCGGACGCGGTTTACCTCGAACACAGCGTTACACTTGACTGTTCATCACCTGATTCCGGTTATGTTGAGATCACCCGTGAGATAATCGTACCACTTACCGCAGCCGGTGTTGAACGCTACGCTAGAATATCCGCCTCCTTCAGGAACACGTGGGAATCACTTGAAGTCACTGCTTCCATCGGCCACTGGCGTTCAGGAAGGGGGGAGGACCGCGGGATTATCCGGGAAGACCCCCACAGTTCGCTTCTCCCTGATGGAAGGCTTGAGAGTTCCCTCAGGGAGGTTCTTATCGAATTTCCCGGGATCGAGATAGGGGATACTCTCAAGGTCGAGGTAAGACGGACTATCAATTATCTGCCAATGGGGGATTTTTATTCCTATACCTTCTATGCCGCATCCAGGGACAGTATCGAACATGGCGTTCTCAAAGTACTATGGCCGTCACGCAGGGAGATCCACATTCGATCGGAAGGTGTTTTCGAAACAAGAAGGTATACACTGGATGACGGAACTGAATGCATGATCTGGGAATCCGCTCCACGGAATCCAGTTCCTCACCTGCCGTTCTCCCCGAGTACTGAATCCATCAGCCCCTTTGTCAATATCTCCAGTCACCTTCCGGAGGAGGTAAGCAGGGGGCTCTATAGTGTCCTGGACGAGGACTGCATGGTCGAACACTCATCTCTGGCTGATTCGATCATCGAGATTCATGGGGATCAGCCTGAGGATATCTGCCACTGGGTCTCAGAGGTGATCGATTACCTTAGCGGCAACTGGGGAAGGGATCCGGGCTACTCCCCCCGGAATCCAGTTGAGACACTGGAGGATATGTCAGGTGTATGCAGGGATAGAGCAGTTCTTCTTCTATGGCTTCTGCGCAGGGCGGGACACACGCCATATGCCGTCCTGACCTCGACTTCGAGTGATTTAGAAGCATATCCGGGCTCCAGAAGCTTCGATCATATGCTTGTAGCGCTTGAAGACTCAACCGGTGAAACCGTATTCCTCGATCCGACGAACAGCTTTTCTCCGAGTGGATATACATATACTATGAGAGGGTGTGGGTACCTTCCACTGACGCCGTCAGGCTCACCTTCGAGATACTTTCCAGAAGGCACCGGGGAAGACACGCTTTCAATCGTTTTCGAAGGCTCTCTCATCGAAGATTCATCCATCATCTCCGGAAGGATTACCGTAAGTTTCGCAGGAGCAGCTGAAGAACTCTTCAGATCGATGTTTTCAGAAGTCGAGTCGTCACGGATCGATCTCCTGATCGAAAGACTTTTCAGCCTGCTTCCCGGAGCCCAACTTCCGCTCCAAAGTGATCCATACTCCATCGCTTATCCTTTGGTCCTCTATGGAATCGGAAAATGGGAATGCGGCATTGTGCAGGCTGGAGGATCTGTCTTTCTGATAATTCCTGGACTTGAAAGTCTGGATATCGTCAGTTCAAGGGCAGCGGCGTACATATTGCCCCGATTCAGAGATGATATCTATATCGAAACACCTTATACAGCTCATCTTAGAATACTTCTGAATGATCTTCCTCCAGGGCATATTGAGCTTCCAGAACCATTCGAATCCGATAGTTACACAATTAGGGTAACGTCAGTTGATGACGAGCTTCTATTGGAAGAATACCTCACCCTTCAACCTGCCCTGCCGGACAAAGATCACCTGACGAATATCAGGCAGGGACTTCTTACCGGTCTTTCGGCTTCAAACAGAACTGTTGTGTTCAGACGATGATGAAGTTCATTCTAATTTGCCTGCTTGCCGCATCGCTTGTCCATTCGGTGCCGTCAACCGTATCATTCTACTCCGTTTCCATCTCGCTGCATCGCGACACTCTGCACAGAACCATAGAGATCAGAGGCATTCAGGGAAGCGATCTTATACTGAGCAGGCTCTCCCGCGGCTTTAATCCCCAGACACAGTCAATCTCCCTTGACAGGGCTGTTTTCGGCTTCCCCGGAGGTGATTGCGGCCCTATCCCGGACTGGGCTGTAGATACTCTTACCGGCAGCGGCGGCTGGCAGCTTGCGCTTGTCACTGCATTCCCCGCTCTGCGCGCGGGTATGACAATTGACTACAGCATTTCGGTAAGAGACTGGAGTGGAAACTGGGAAAGGGGTATCTGGGCGGTTCTATCCCCGTCTGTAAAGGGTATTCGTCCCGATACATCCCGTTTCAGCTTCAGCGGAGATATGGTAGAAGATCTCACCTGGCATGGAACAGGATACGATATGGCACGGACGGATGAAAGGCTTGAATTCACGTCAACCGACTCGTCCGGTGTTCTCGTCATTTCACCATTCAGCACTTTTGTGGAGCTTGAAAATTTCATGATGCGGGAGACATCTCTTATTCTTGATTCCCCCTATCCGCTTGACCTGCGGGAAGCAGCCCTGCAGGCAACATCGGCAGGAGCATTTCAGTATGCTCAGGCAACACGCGCCAGAAGCCTTCTGTGCAACAGTTTCAATCACGCTTCCATGGTCTACGGCAGGGATATTAACTCGGTTCACAGCCTTCAGGAAATACTTGATAGCAGAAGGGGAACAGCTCTTGAGATCGCTCTAGTCTTTGCTGCTTTGTGCAGAGAACTGGGTATGGAAGCGGATATTATTCCTGCCAGCAGTATTGATTACTGTATTCCCGTGCCGGAGGGATGGAACAGATTCCTTGTCAGACTTTCGTCTGAGGATGGTGACAGCTGGTTAATGGAACCTTCTGCCTACCTTACATCAGCATCGTATATCTACAGACCTGATACACTGTACATAATTGAGAATGGTGATATCAGAGCAATACCTCCAAACACACAAGAAGAGAACAGGGTACAGGAGGATTGGAGAATTGATCCTCATAACGGTACATTTGACCTTGAGCTTGCATGCAGCGGGTGGTACGACATGATGCTCAGAAGAAGGTTAGCAGGACTTTCCACGGATGAGCTGATCCTTTCACTCGCAGAATGGTCCTGGCTGAGCGGAAGAACCGTCATACCCGATTCACTTGGTCTATCGGACCCTTTCGATCTCGGCACGGAAATGAAACTGAATGTTCATGGGAAATTGTGGATGCCTGTGGAATATTCCGCCTTTGTAGAATACCTGCCCTTTTTCAACTGGATGAAACCTGAAGACATCCCTGTTGAGGTGACCAGGAGATGGATACTGTCAGGGATAGAAAACGTCAGCTGCACAAGCTGCACAGTTTATCCGTACATTGAAATCCTGGACGATACAGTTATCCTCACCGATACTTTCGGAATCGCCTGTCCGTTTCCGGTTCTGTTTGAAGCTGCCGAATGAAAATTTCAAAACCTCTCGTACTGTCAGGCATAGTCCTTGTGGCGCTGTGCCATCGGGTCTGGACATTCTCTTCACTGGACCGTCTGCTGCCGCTTGGCGGGTTGTATGTTGATGAGAAAACGTATTCAATGAGTCCTTTCGTCCCCGGGATTGAAGGTTTTTCAAGACCTCCGGGGATGTTCCTCGTCTCAATGCTGCTGAATATGCAGCGCAATGTAACACTATCACGAATATTGTTTGCACTGCTATCACTTCTTCCCGCGCTTGCACTCTACCTTGCGTTCAGGAAACGTGGTGGAACCTGGGTTCATATGTGTACAGCGGGGCTGATCTTCTCTCCGTTCATGGTTCTCTTCGGTCTTCAGCTGCTGCCAGCTGTCCCTGCCGCCGCACTGATCGCATTCACACTGCTGCTGGCGAAGAGAGGAAGTGCAGTATCAGCAGGATTCCTTGCTGGAATTGCCATCCTTTTCAGGGCAGAGCTTGCTCTCGTTCCGCTTTTTCTCCTTCTTTTTTCTTTCCGGAAACATTTTCGTGAGTGGATGATGTTTACAGCTTCCGCAGCGATTGCGGTGATACCGGTTATTGTACTGAACCTCGCAGCAGGTGCGGGACCGGTCATAGCTTCCAACGGAGGTGAAAACCTGTGGCTTGGAACCGACTGGGAACTGATCACCACACCGCCCGGAACGGAATTCGAGGAACTTGTATCAACGGGAGAGAGCCTGACAGGCGGAGATACGGTGTTTTTTGATCGAGCCTTGAGTTCGATCGGCATCTCACCCTTTACATGGCTTTCAATGGGGGGGAGGAAGCTGCTTGCATTCTTTACCCTGCCGGGTCCGGGACGCAACTTCGAAACCGGATGGATCCTTTGGAGAACATGGCTTATCATTCTGCTTCCACTGACTCTTCTGGCCATTTCAGCTGGAACAACAACGGTTTTCAGAAAAGGAAAGAGTTTCTGGCAGTCAATCGCAGCAGCCGTGATCTGCAGCGGGGTCGTTTCAGCGTTCATCTTCTTTCCTTCGGCAAGGTTCAGGTCAGCCGTACTGCCGGCTTTCTGGTTCATGGCGGCCTCGCTGATACCGGACTGGAATAACCTGAAGAAAGCCATTGCTCCCGCTGCCGGCATCGTTATCGTCTCATTACTCGTAACTTACCCCGGGATGGAGAGATCCGGATTAACGTCGATGCTTGCAGCTGAATATCTTATTGACTCTGGCAAACTTGGTGAATCGGCTGAATATCTCGATGACGCGGAAGAAAGGGGATACTCCGGAGCCGACCTTTACAACCTCCGCGGAGTTCTCGTTTCACTGTCCGGGAATCAGGGAGAGGGACTTCTGGAATTTGAGAAAGCACTTCTTATAGCCCCCGAATCTCCTACATTATGGAAAAACTACGCGGTTTCACTCTGGTCCAACGGTAGATATGTGGATTCCATCGAGGCAGCCCGACGTGCCGTATTTCTGAACCCGATGCTTCGTCAGCAGCTGAGTCCAATACTTGAGCATGCGGAAAACCTGTGAAAACCAATTAAGGAACCCTGGTTGAATGAAATCAGAACTGCAGGATGACGATACAGCCAGTCTGGACGATCTTGGAACGCCTCGTCAGGAGGCCTCCCGGATAGCAAGGGCTACAGGCCTCATGGGCGGCGTCACCCTGACCAGCCGGATACTTGGACTGCTCAGAGATATCGCCCAGGCAGCAATACTTGGAACCGGAGTTGCTGCGGACGCTTTTACGCTTGGATTCATCATACCGAACACCCTGAGAAGACTATTCGGTGAATCCACAACCAGCGCAGCCTTCGTTCCCACATACGTTGAAACGCTTGGAAAGAGCAATCGGGAGAATGCTTTTCTCCTTGGCAGCAGAGTACTGTCGCTCGTTGGAGTGGCTCTTCTTGTCATCGTTATCATCGGAATGCTCTCTGCTCCCTTTCTGATCAGAACGTTCGCTCCCGGATTTTCCCAGATACCCGGAAAGACAGAGCTGGCTACAGGCCTGCTCAGGCTTCTCTTCCCGTACATACTGCTGGTAGGATGCGCTGCCGTAATGGGTGGAATACTGCATGCCCACAGGCATTTTCTTGCGCCGGCAAGTGCCCCTATCCTCTTTAACCTTTCAGCTCTTGCAGGCATACTCCTTCTCTCACGCTGGATATTCCCGCAGCAGCCGGTATGGGGGTACTCGATAGGAGTGCTTTTCGGTGGATTGCTGCAGCTTCTGATCCAGATCCCCGCTTTAAGAAAAAAAGGCTTCAGATTCAGGCTTGATTTCAACTGGAAAAGTCATGAAGTAAGGAGGATCGGAAAGCTTGCCTTTCCCGCGCTTGTAGGACTGCTGGCAGCGGAGGTGAACATACTCGTTGATAAAATGATAGCCTCAATGCTGGAACCGGGAAGTGTGGCAGCCCTTGCTTACGGTAACAGGATAATGCAGTTCCCACAGGGTGTTTTTGCCATCTCACTTGCCACCGCACTGCTGCCAACCCTCAGCAGGCAGACCGCCCGGGGTAAAATGGAGGATGCTGGAAGAACCCTCGGCAGGGCAACACTTGCCCTTGCAGCTCTGATGGTGCCAGCGACCCTCTGCATGATCTTTCTTGCCAGGCCTGTAGTCCAGGTCCTGCTGGCTCGCGGGGCTTTCACCGCAGAGTCCACATTAATTACCAGTTCTGCCCTTATCTACTATTCAGCCGGGCTGCTCTTCTATGGAGCTGTTAAGATCACCGTTCCGGTATTCTACGCGATGAAAAACACGAAGACCCCCGTAAAGATAGCGATCGGCTGCATGGGGCTTAACATAGTGCTCAACTTCGTCTTTACACTGCTGTTCATCAGAACCGGATTTGCGCAGCCTCTTGCAGGCCTTGCTCTGGCGACCAGCGTTTCAGCGCTTGTGAATTTCATCCTTCTCAGGATAGCTCTTAGAAGAAGAATAGGAGCGGTGGTACGATCATCCACTACCGCCTGGCTCTCCATCATACCCGCAGGCTTTGTATCGTTTGTATTGCTCAAAGCACTTACACCATGGGTTACAGCAACGGCATCGGATTCAACTTTGCGCGGGATACTTGCAATTTCCGGATCCTCTATCGCGGCTGTACTATTATTCCTGGCTGTTTTCGCCCTTGCCGGCGGGAAGGGTGCCAGGTCTGTATTTTCGCTGGCATTCAGACGTGACAGTATCAAGAAGTCTTAAGGAATCGGTTATCCGGGCGCCGGCTCTTCCCGGTGTATACAGCTTCCTGAATAAAGATGGCAGTGTGCTTTATATCGGTAAAGCAAAGAATCTGCTGAACAGGCTGAAAGGTCATCTTTCGAACTCAGGTGATGCCCGCCATGAACTCCTTCTTGAGAAATCGGTTTCAGTTGAATGGACAATTACAAGAACTGAAGTTGAAGCACTGGTTCTTGAAGCGGAGCTTATAAGGATAAGAAAACCGCCGCTGAACGTCCGTCTCAGAACTTCAGGGCGATACCCCTACCTTGAGATAACTGCCGATGAGACTTATCCCAGGCTTCTTATAACAAGGGAGCGGAGTAATCCGGGGGAACGGCCACGATTCGGACCCTATCCCGACTCAAGGAATCTCAGAAAGCTTGTGGAGTTCCTCCTCGAAACCTCTCCATTGAGAAGATGCAGCGGATCGGAACCTCCATCCGCATCGAGATCATGCCTTATGGGACAGATGGGACGCTGTCCTGCCCCATGCATCGGAGGGGTGAGCCCTGATGAATACCGGGCGAACGTGCATGAGATATTGAGGATCCTGCGCGGTGACTGGGACCGGGCGAGAAGCCGGCTGGAGGAAATGATGGAGATCGCTTCTGAGAATATGGATTACGAAGAAGCGGGCAGGCTTCGTGATCTGCTCTCCCGTCTTGGGAGCTTCGGATGGCCGGCCCCCGACAGTATCAAGGACAGGATCAACAGAGACATCGCCTCTGTCAAAGAGAACTGGGGAATTATCATGAGGGTTCGGGGAGGCAGGTTCACCTGTATCGTCAGAATACCTTTCGATGGTAGATGGAAACTGGCCCCGTTGTCCGAAAGGCTTTCTATCCTTCTGAAGTCGTACTATGCAAGAACAGGTGACATACCAAGGGAGATCATCGTCCAGGAAACACCCGATGACGAATCGTCACTTATCGAATGGCTTTCGGGAAAACGCAATGGTTCAGTGGTAATAACAGTCCCGCAAAGGGGCGGAAACCGTGAGTTAATGGAACTTGCGCAGAAGAACCTCGATCAGTTCCTGGTCAGATTGAGCTGGAAGCATCCTTCCGGTGGAAAAGAAAAAGTTGATGCAGCACTTGAAGGCCTCGCGGACATATTCGGACTTAAGGAACCGCCAGGATGGGTAATATGCCTTGATGCCTCTACAATTCAGGGGTCATGGCCTGTAGCGGCAATTGTAAGTTTCAGGGACGGGTATCCGGACAAGTCTGGATACAGGCGATTCTCGATGCCCGCTGAGATCGGAAGGAACGACCCCGCCATGATCGCTTCAGCGGTCGGAAGGTACCTCGCGTCACTCGAAGATGAGTATCCCGATATATTTCTGATCGATGGAGGAATAACTCAGCTGAGAGCAGCTGTAGCAGCGGCTGGTGAACTGTGGTCAAAGCGGATCCGCTTCGTATCGATCGCGAAAAGGGAAGAGCTGCTCCTTTGCGGTGTTTCTGAACGAGAAATAAGGCTGCCGATGGATTCCACTCCACTTACATTTCTGAGAAGCGTCAGGGATGAAGCCCACAGGTTCGTTCTTCATTACCATCAGCAGAAGAGATCAAAGGGGAGTCTGAGATCCGTACTCGACGATATTCCAGGAATAGGCTCATCGACAAGAATTAGACTTCTGACCCACCTTGGCAGTGCTGACAGAATAGCTGTTGCAACCGTTGAAGAGATCATGGAGATCCCCGGTATAGGGCGAAGAAGGGCCATTCTGATAAACGATCACTTCAAAAGGGACAAGAAATCCCGCTGATCGAATAAACCGTAAACGGCAGAGAATATCGAAGTCTGTTATCTAGTCTGTGTCCAGAGACCGTTCCGATTGGCAAATCTGAGGAATTCACGCCTTTCGCTGTAACGTTCAGATATCGCAATGTGATTATGCCTGAGAGTGTCGTCCTCGAAAGTGAGTTCGAGGATCAATGAGGTGTTCGCTTCGTTCCAGGTATCAACGATCTGACCCCGTTTCTTTTTAACAAGAGCCAGATAATCCCAGGCTGCTTCCTGGATCGTCCTTGGACCGTAATAATACGATTGCCACTGGACTACGAGTCTTTCCCATAGCAGGCGCTCGTTGTCCGGACATTGCCTGACGCCTTCCTGCAGCAGTCTTAAACCCTCTTCAGGGTGGCCAAGGTTGATAGCGAGATGATAACCGCCGTCTATATAAGCCTCCGCAAAGGTTGGATCCAGCTTTATTATGAGCCAGAGCTGGGGCAGGTAATCCGTAGCGGTCATCCATTCATTTCCCTGGTACATCCATATATGGTGGTACCTGTCAAGCTGGAGCCAGAGAATGTCGGCAAAAATGCCTCCAATTTCACCAGCACCGGTTGAAACAGCTTCAGATGCGGCTTCATTCTCCCATGCGGTTTCACCTGCGATCCTGCCTGAAACAACTGCTATGAAAAGAAAGAATACTGCAAGCACATATTGAAAATATCTATTTTTCATCTGTGCTTTCTCCGGTAGCCTGACACTAACAGCAGGACCGCAGACAGAATGAGCAGTATTACGGAATCTCTGACCATCTTACCCCATACGAAAGTAGCTGCCCATGGCTGGTTGAAGAACCACCCGGTACCATGATTTCTCTCACCTGCGTCATGGACATGTCTGCTGCTTCCGGATATCTCTGCAATATCCTGATCAGTTAATTCTTCATGCAGTGAATCCGGCTCAGTGGTTTCCGCTTCATGTACGTGATCCGTTTCAGCATCTTCATGCTCGCAGTCATCGTGTTCATGATGCAGATCCGTTCCCAGGTGCTCGGGAGAGGCTACTTCCGTTATGTCGTAGTCCGCTTTGCAGGCCATTGATAACAGGACAGCTGCAATAATTATTCCTGCGCCGGGTTTCATTTCATATCCCTTCTTCGGAATACAACCAGGGCCAGGGAAAGCATGAAAGCCATG
>JAUWSL010000024.1 GCA_030610085.1 Candidatus Aegiribacteria sp. | reverse complement strand
TTGACCTTTGTAGTATGATAACTTAAATTCCACCGTTGCGGAGGACTAGTCTAATTGGTAAGGCAGCGGATTTGAAATCCGCCGGGTCTAATCCCTTCGGGGTTCGAGTCCCCGGTCCTCCGCCAGAAAAGCAATAAAAAAAGGAGCCCCTCGCGAGGCTCCTTTAAATCGATCCTGAATACTGTCTAGAGCATTCCGCCGCTGGTTACAACCCAGCTGCCGTTTTCCAGCATCAATTCTACTTCTTCTTCGTTGGTCTCACCCATGAAGGTCATCTCGATGGTTACGAGCGCGACATCACCTTCGATCTCCGAACCGATAATCTTGTACTCGAGTGCGGACATCATGGCGAGCATGCCCTCTACCATCTCTTTCTCTTCATCGGACATCTCGGTAATCTCAGACCTATCCTCTTCCGGCAGATACTGCGCCATGGCATCTATATCCCCGGATTTCAGGGCAGCGAACATTCCATTGACAGCATCCTCGGGACTGCTGGCGCCACCGCCGCCACAAGCCATAACAAGAAGACCGGCAAGACCAAGAACAGCAAGTATCTTTCGCATTTTAACCTCCACCTTAAAGTATCAGAAGTTTTACAGATTCCGTTAATTGGAAAATGCATCCACTGAAGAGCTGATTCGAATAAGGAATACTACCACTGCACAGGCTCCAAAGTCAACAGGGATGCAGTTATTCTTTCCTCATGAAGATGCTGGTAAGCAATCTTAAAAGAGCTGCTCCAGAATGGGAGAACCTGTGATCCTCCATGATGATTCCTCCCAGGTGAACTGGAGCAAAAGAGAGTATCCGGAGTGCCAGGTGAGAACTACTTCGGCATTCCTGCCACTCATTGAAGCTTCTTCGGAAATAACGTTCTCCAGCGGGGGCAGGTAGACTCCCTCAAGCATTCTGGATACAAAATCCTCTGATGTCATCCATTCGAGGTCCCATATCGTCAAGCTTGTGCCCGATCTGCTGAGCAGGGTTTCCACAAGGCCGGGATTCTCCACAGCCAGCTCTCTCATCTGCTGGTAACTCCATTCGATCTGGGTCCTTACACTTTCGGACATAAGGTCCATAAATCGTTCACCGTCATTGTACTCAACCGCTTGCAGCAGATCCCAGGTGGAATCGATAGGAGTCGATAACGCAACCGATGAAATCGAAACAAGTGTCAATAAGGTGATTAAGGAATTCCGCAGTATATCCATGTTCTTCCTTCCCTGAAAACGCTGATCGAAACGCGTCCTGTAACCTCTGAGCTGATCCGGTGACTTCCGGCTTCAAGATCATCCTGAAAGTGCATACTTCCGGATTCACTGACAGTTACTTCACCCGCGCCGGGAAGGTCCAGAGATATGCAGTCATCTTCCTTCCTGGCCCTGAAACCCGAGGCGTCTCCGTACAGGATGTTGCTTGTGAAACATGATCCACGCCTGAGGGCCCTTACTATCTGTTTCTCGGCGACTTCGTCGGAATCTGACAGGTTTTCGTCGAGAAGAATATGCGTAAGAAGCCTTCTGAACATCATCTCGTATGGAAATACCTCCAGTCCGACCCGCCCGAACCCGAATTTCAGAGCATGAGCATCCGGGCCTGCAATCGCACAGCCTCCCGTTCCCTCCCAGAACTCTATCGCCTTCAGGTCTGGATGTTCCACATACCTGTCAGGGTACTTCAACTTTACTGCAGTGTTGAAAAGAGAGATATCTTTCTTCCATTGGGACATGTAGTTCCATACCTCAACACCGGCGAGCCCGCCTGTATCGTCTCCCGCTTTCCAGGAATAGCTCCTCGTGCGCGGAAGTTTCCCCGGTGCTTCCGTAGGATGCGCGGCAATGGCAATGCCGCCTTTGCCGTTTACGAAGGATATCTGTTCCTGAGTATGCAAGGTTGGGGGAAGCTCATCTATTCCATAGACAAGAAGATGACTGTTCTCGTCTGAATCCTCAAGTTCAGCACCTGCGAGGATAAATAGAGATGACTTCCAGCCTCCAAAACCCCTTTTTCTCGCATCCAGCGTGTTATGGTCATTACTCCCAAGGATATCCACTCCCGCGGCTGATGCGCTCCTGATAACCTTTTCTATCGAACCGGTCCCATCGGATGCATCGGTGTGAACATGAAGAACAGCTTTCTTCTCTATCAAACCGGTCATTACGCATTCAATCTATATGTGAATAGTTCAGGTAACCGCAGCTGATTTCTCAAACCTGAGCCTCTTTCTGAGTTTTGTCAGCTCAAAAACGCCAAGGAATATCAGCGCGGCACCAAGTACCAGCAGCCAGTCGATGATCCCCGGACCGTTGAAGTACAGGAATCGGCTTACGAAAGGCACATATACCGCTGTCAGCACAAGACCGATTGATCCCATGATTGACCAGAGCAGAGTTTTGTTACTGAAGAAATTCCTGTTGAAAATGGAAGTAAGCGTATACCGCCGGGACAGTACGTTGACAAACTGACAGAAGGCGATCGTAAGATAAGCGAGTGTTGTCGCCCTGAGGTATTCAGCCGGGAAAACTGACATGTCGGAGGGAAATACATCCCCTGTCCGGAACATGCTGAGCGCGTAATTGCCGAAAGCAAGTACACCGATAAGGACTCCGAGTAACACTACCTCAATGGATGATTGCCTGTTCATTATATGATCGCACTGCTTCCTCGGGGGCATCCGCATTATCCCTCGCGCCGAGGGGTCAAAGGTAAGGCATGTCAGAGGCATGACCTCGGCAAGCAGGTCGATTGCAAGTATCTGAAGCGCAAGAATAGGTATTGCCCAGTCGCCAAGAGCAACAGCCGTAAGCCCTAATATCACGATTACCAGCTCGGCTGCATTCGTGGTCATTGATGCGAGGACTGTCTTCTTGAGATTGCTGTAGATCGTCCTGCCTTCCCTGACAGCCTCCACCAGAGTGGGAAAGCTGTCATCCAGAAGTATCAGTTCGGCAGCTTCCTTCGCGACATCAGTACCCGTAATACCCATTGCGACACCTATATCCGCTCGCTTGAGCGCGGGAGCGTCGTTAACGCCGTCACCCGTTACCGCAACAACCTCTTCCTGATCCTCTAGAATATTAACGATTCTGAGCTTGTGTTCGGGGCTTACCCTTGAGAATATCACCGAATCATCGGACATGAGAATCCGTGTAAGCTCTTCATCACCCATATCTTCCAGCTGCTCACCTGTGTATACGGGGGGTTCTCCGGACTTGCACAGACCTATTTCCCTGCCAACCGCCTTCGCGGTTATCGCATGGTCACCGGTCATGATCACTATTCTTATCCTGGCCTCATGACATGCGGCTATCGCCTCTTTTACACCCTCCTTCGGGGGATCGGTCATTCCCAGAAGACCGAGGAATACAACATCCTTCTCTATCTCCTCAAGTATGTAGTCACTTCCATTCAGCTCGAGGGGTCTGAAAGCGATGGCCAGTACCCTGAGCGCCTGATCGGAAAACTCCTCGTTAAGGCTTCTGATCCGCTCTCTGTCCTCATCGGTAATGGGAACGGCTTTCCCGTTCCGGTAGATATACTTTGAAACGGAGAGAACACTGTCAGTTGCGCCTTTCATAGCCAGCTGCACCCTTTCACCGAACTGCCTTACGGAACTCATCCTCTTTCTTTGGGAATCGAAAGGGAATTCATGGAGTTCCGGATTCTCCTCGTCCTCCGTGGGGCTTCTGGTTCCAAGTTTCGTGGACATTGTCACGAGGGCGGCTTCAGTCGGGTCTCCAACAGGATACCAGCTTTTATGCTCTTCATCGGGAGGGTGGATCTCCGCGTTTGAAGCCATCGTTCCTGCATCCATCATTATCTCTATGTCAGCTATCTGTTCTCCGGTAAGAGTATTGCCGCCGGAATCCAGCATTGTACCCTCAGGCTTGTATCCTATTCCGGTCAGTCTGTATTCACTGCCGTTGAACCAGAGTTTTGTTACGGTCATTTCGTTCTTCGTCAGGGTGCCTGTCTTGTCGGTACAGATCACTGTAGTGGAGCCGAGGGTTTCCACCGAAGGAAGATTCTTAACTACTGCTTTTCGTTCAGCTAGCCTCTTACTGGCGGCGGTAAGGGCAACGGTTACCTGGGCAGGAAGTGCCTGGGGAACGGAAGCGACAGCAACGCCCAGGGCGAGAATCATGCTTGTTACAAGCGGAAATCCCTGCCAGAGGGCTACTCCGAAGAGTCCAGCGCTGAGAAAGATGACTATCAGGGTCAGCCATTTTGCCAGGATTCCCAATTCCTTCTGCAAGGTGGATTTAACAGTGGTCGTTTCCTGGGTCATGCTTGCGATCTTACCCATTTCGGTGGTCATACCGGTACGAACGACAACCCCGGTTGCACTGCCCGTTGCAACCGTTGTACCCGTGAAGGCCATATTCTCCTGGTCGGATATTATGCATTTATCTTTGATAGCGTTCGTAAATTTCTCCTGGGGCATGGATTCACCCGTAAGTGAGAATTCCACCGTCCGGAAGTCGAATGACTCAAGAAGCCGCAAATCCGCGGGAATCTTATCTCCCGCTTCAATTTCGACTATATCCCCGGGTACGAGCAGTCCCTGAGTTAATTCCGTTAGCTCCCCGTCCACCATTACTTTGGCGGGGGATTGGATAAGCTCCTTCAGCCGTTCCAGTATCTTCCCGGCTTTGTATTCCTGAACGAAACCGATAATGGCATTGATAATGACTATTACGAACATTATCGCGCCGTCGCGGTAACTTCCGATGACCATTGAAACGATTCCCGCGGCTATAAGCACAAGAACAAGCAGGTCACGGAACTGCTTAAGAAAGATCATCCATTTCGGAACAGTTATATCCGACACTATCTCATTGGGACCCACCTCGGAACGGATCTTACCTGCAGCCTTCCTGGTTAACCCCTTTTTGGAAGATCCGAGGATTTCAAGGGTTTCCCGGCCGGTAAGACGGTAAAACTCGGTGTTTTTCATTATTGCTGCTCTGGTGCTTTCATTCTGCATCTTGCACGTTGTCCGATCCATTCTGATTAACAGGTTTCACGCTCTGTGGCATTTGATATCCGGATTCTGATGGATCACTTTCTCCGTCGTTTAATTTCCTTGATGACAAAGGGAATAATGTCAAAGAGATCTCCTACAAAGCCAGCATCGGAGAATTCGAAGATCGGAGCAGTTTCATCCTTGTTGATGGCGAGAATCCTGTCGGATGACTGCATTCCCACCCTGTGCTGAACCGCCCCGGATATCCCGCAGGCAATATATGTTTTCGGCTGAACCGTTTTTCCGGTCTGCCCCACCTGGTGCGGATATTGAATCCAGCCTGCGTCTACCGCGGCGCGGCTTGCTCCGATACTTCCGTCCAGAAGGTCGGCAAGTTCCTGCAGAAGGGCAAAATTCTCCGGACTTTTAAGTCCTCTACCACCGGAAACTATCACCTCAGCTTCGGTAATATCAACTTCGCCTTCATCAAGAGGATTGAACTCAAGTATTTCGGTTCTGCTTTCAAGGTCTCCTGGTGACAGGTTCATCTTCTCCGATTTCCCGCTTCTGTTTTCGTCGGGATCCATGGCTTTCATTACTCTGGGTCTTACGGTTGCCATCTGAGGTCTTGTATCCGAACACACGATCGTTGCAAGGATATTCCCTCCGAATGCGGGTCTTGTTTGAAGCAGGCCGCCGTTTTCCGCATCGATAGCAAGCTCAGTGCAATCGGCAGTGAGTCCGGTGTTAAGTATCTTGGCTATCCTGGGCATCAGGTCCCGGCCCGTAGTAGTAGCAGCAGCCAGCACAACGGCAGGTTTTTTCTCGATTATCAATTTTTCTGTGATTCTGGAGAACGGTTCGGTTCTGAAATGCTTGAGCTGAGTATCTTCAGCAAAATATACAGTGTCCGCTCCGTAACTGATGAGTTCTGCAGGCCAGTCACCGGCATTTTCAGTGAGGAGAACCACCGATACGGAGCTTCCATCAACCTCGGCAAGTCTTCTGGCCTCTCCAAGCAGTTCCAGTGTGCTGTGATCAACTACACCATCACGCTGTTCTGCGATCACCATTATGCCTGAATACTGGTCTATCTCGGTTTCACCAGCTTCACCGGTCCGGATAATTATCGCTCCGTAGGAACATGATGATTCGCAGGCACCGCACAGTGTGCATTCATCGCTGATCACGGCCAGTTCATCCTCCATTGAGATGGCTCCGAAGGGACATGCGGGCACGCATTCACCGCATCCGACACAGGTTTCCTTGCGTACTTCAATGCTTGCCATCACTCTGCCTCCCTCCCAAGGAGGGCATCAACCAGGAGTTTTGCCAGCTCCTCAGGTTCACCATGATGCATTTCCCCGTTTGAGATGATTTCAGGAGTTGTGATCTTCACAACCCTTGTGGGTGAACCGTCGAGGCCAACCTCATTCTCCGGCAGTTCAAGATCTTCCCTGCCCCAGACGGGAATATCGATCTTCCTTGACTTCATTTTCCCCCTCAGTGAGGGAAGCCTGGGTGTATTGGCATCTTTAAGCAGAGTGATAAGTACCGGAAGCGAGGATCTGATCACCTCACAGCCGCCTTCAACGTAGCGCTCCGCAATAATACTGTCCTGGTTAAGTTCCCGAACGAAGCCGACGAAGGTTATCTGAGGCCAGTCCAGTGAAGCAGCTATACTTGGACCCGTCTGGGCGGTATCTCCATCTATAGCCTGCTTACCGGTCATGACGATGTCTACGTCACCCATTTTCTCCACGGCTTTCGCAAGGGTGTGGCTGGTGGCCCAGGTATCAGCCCCGGCGAATGCCCTGTCGGAAAGAAGAATCGCTTCATCGGCCCCCATCGAAACCGCTTCTCTGAGAACCGCTTCAGCCTGGGGAGGGCCCATTGACATAACTGTGACCGTTCCACCCAGCTCGTCTCTCCACCTCATGGCCTCCTCAAGGGCATACTCGTCGAAGGGATTAAGTATTGAGGGAATCCCTTCACGGATAAGTGTTCCCCGCTCCTCGTCTATCCTTACTTCAGCGGTATCGGGAACCTGTTTTACTGTAACGACAATCCGCATTACTATTTCCCCCTGGCGGCTGTTTCCTTAATCAATGCAGAGGCGATCACGCTGCGCTGTATCTGGTTCGTGCCTTCATATATCTGAGTTATTTTCGCGTCCCGCATCATTTTTTCAACGGGATATTCCTTCATGTAACCGTAACCGCCAAGAATCTGAACAGCATCCGTTGTAACCTTCATTGCAACATCGCTGGCAAATACTTTCGCCATTGCGGATTCCTTTTCGTACTTTCTTTCCCCCGAATCGATCATCCTGGCCGTACAGAAAACCAGTGCCCTCGCTGCTTCAACCTGTGTCGCCATGTCGGCAAGCATGAACTGAATCCCCTGGAAGGAATCGATCCTCTTACCGAACTGGACCCTTTCAGAGGCATACTTTGCCGCTTCATCAAGTGCTCCCTGTGCAATACCCACTGCCTGTGCAGCTACTCCGGGGCGGGACTTGTTCAGGGTTTTCATGGCTACCAGGAATCCATGGCCTTCCCTTGCGATGAGGTTCAAAGCGGGGATCCGGCAATCTTCAAAGATCAGTTCCATGGTAGAGGACGCTCTGATACCCATCTTATCCTCTTTCTTTCCGTAACTGAAACCGGGAGTACCTTCTTCAACTATGAAAGCGGAAAGACCCCTTGTTCCCCTGGAGGGATCGGTTTGGGCGATAACTGTGTATATCTGTGCTTCTCCACCGTTTGTGATCCACTGCTTGGTTCCGTTGAGTATATAGCTGTCACCGTCTTTCACAGCTTTTGTCTTTACTCCGCCCGCATCACTTCCTGCTTCAGACTCAGTGAGGGCAAAAGCCGCAAACTTCTCTCCGGAGGCCAGACCGGGAAGATACTTCTTCCTCTGTTCTTCGGATCCTGAGATAAGGATCGGCATCGCGCCCAGGGCGTTGGCCGCATACGAAACAGCGACGCCACCGCAGGCTTTGCTCAGTTCCTCAGTCGCAACAGCAAGAGCCACTGATCCACCGCCGAATACCTCCGCAGAACCTCCGAATTCTTCCGGTATATAGATACCGAACAGGTCACTTTCAGCCATGATCTTCATGATTTCCCGCGGGAAGCGGTTCTCTTCATCAAGCTCAGCTCTGACTGGAATGATATACTTCTCGTTGATCTCAGCACAAATCTCCTTTATATCATTCAATTCTTCAGAAAGATAGTAATTCATTCTAAACCAACCTCTCGAGTTTTTTCAATGCTTCTTCAGCAGCCTTTCCGCGGGCTGCACCGCGGGTTGTTCCGGTTCCTCTTCCCGCATATTTTCCCTCTATTTTGACTGTAATCGTAAAAACGGGATCGTGATCCGGACCACTTCGCGCGGTCAGGGAGTACTCCGGTAATGTAAGCCCCTTAGCCTGGCAGTATTCCTGAAGCTCACTGCGGGCATCCAACAACGAACCTGAATCATCTGACTGCATAAGGATCTCTCTCGTAATAAATACCCTGGCTGACTGGAGTCCTGAGTCAATGTATATGGCTCCGATCAGGGATTCAACAATATCCGCTGTCATGGATTCAAGTGCGCCACCAGAACTCACAAAACTCCTGCCTACATGAGCCAGATCGGCAAGACCCAGCCTTTGACCCTGCTTTGACAAATTACCTTTCTGAACGATCCTTATCTTCCGCCTTGTAAGATCTCCTTCAGATTCATCCGGATATTCCGCAAGAAGATGTTCCCTTGTCAGAAGTTCCAGCACTGCATCACCCAGAAACTCCAACCTTTCATAATCGTTTCCTGGACAGTTTAAATCTGTGACGGAGCTGTGGGTAAGCGCCTTCACCAAAAGGCTGCGGTCACTGAATCGATACTGCAGGATCTCCTCAGCTTCAGACACCGGAATACCGGTCATAAGATTACTTTCCTGAGTACTTTTTCAGGGCAATCGTTACATTATGCCCGCCAAAACCTAAGGAATTGGAAAGGGCGTGCTTGATATCGGCTTTCCTGGCTGTTCCAGGTACGTAATCGAGATCACAGCCTTCATCAGGGTTCTGCAGAGTGGCGGTTGGAGGGAGGATACCGTCCCTCAATGCGAAGGCAGTGAATATTACCTCAACAGCGCTGGCTGCTCCCAGCATGTGTCCTGTGATCGACTTGGTGGAGGAAACAGGTGTTTTCATGGCGTTCTCTTCACCAAGGGCTGTTTTAATGGCTTTTGTTTCGTTTATATCGTTCAGAAGCGTGGATGTTCCGTGGGCGTTTATATAACCGACATCTTCCGGCTTTATCCCTGCATCCTGCATGGCAAGCTTCATTGCTCTGGCGGAACCTTCTCCGTCTTCAGCCGGTGCCGTTATATGAAACGCGTCACAAGTCATTCCCGATCCGGAAACTTCGGCGATTATCTTCGCGCCGCGTTTCTCTGCATGCTCCAGCTCTTCCAGCACGATAACAGCGCCGCCCTCCGAGATGACAAAACCGTCCCGGTCACGGTCAAACGGTCTTGATGCAGTTTCAGGATCGTCATTTCTGGTTGACAGTGCCTTGAGCTGGCAGAACCCTCCTACGCCTGTAAGGGTTATCGGGGCTTCTGCTCCCCCGGCGAGAATGGCTTCCACCCTCCCCAGTCTGATCATATCCACAGCTATCGCAATAGCATGTCCGCTGCTTGCACAGGCGGTTACAGTTGATAGATTAAGCCCCTTTGCTCCAACATCGATTCCCACTCTTCCGGCGGCAATATTGCTGATCATCATAGGACAGAAGAAAGGATTGATCCTGTTGACACCTCGTTCCAGGGCAACTTTATGCTCGTGCTCAAAGGTTGTTATGCCTCCGATACCCGAACCGATGATCACACCGATTCTTTCCGGATGAATATTGTTTTCGATACCGGACTCAGCGTAGGCTTCCCTGGCTGCTACCATGGCGAACTGTGTGTATCTGTCGGTTCTCTTGGCTACTTTCCTGTCAAGGTAATCCAGAGGATCGAAATCCTTCACTTCACCGGCTATCTTACTCGTGAAATTCTCAGGATCAACCAGGGTTATCGTACGGATACCTGATATGCCGGATACAATGTTTTTCCAGTTTTCCGAAGCCGTTTTGCCGACAGGCCCAATAATGCCTGAGCCGGTGATTACAACACGCTTTGCCATAGAATCAATCCTCTATCCTTATAAAGCTGACACTCTATTATAGATATTCGCAGTACCGCACCGCAGCATACGACTGCGGTGCGTTTCATATACCAGAATCAACAACTACTGATCGAGGTTTTTTTCTCTTAGATACTCGACAACTTTACCAACCGTGGTAAGTTTTGTTGCTTCATCCTCATCAATACGAAGACCGAAGGCATCTTCAAAGCCCATGATGAGTTCGTACTGATCAATGGAGTCAGCTCCAAGATCTGTATCAAACTGGGCTTCCATTGTTACCTGCTCGGGCTTTACTCCCAGCTTGTCAATAATGATCTCAGTTACACGGCTTTCAAGTGACATATTTCAATTCCTTTCTCAGGTTGTCAATCCACCATCTACCGGAAGTACCACGCCGGTAATATAAGAAGAAACATCATCAAGTAGAAAATGCACTGCATCGGAGATATTTTCAGGCTGACCCATTCTCTTCATTGGAACTCTGCTTGCATAATCTTCCCTTACTTTTTCAGAAAGGTCCCTGGTCATTTCCGTCTCGATAAATCCCGGGGCTACGGCATTAACACGGATATTTCTAGCTGCATATTCCCGTGACAGGGCTCTTGTAAGGCCCAGAAGACCAGCTTTTGTTGAAACGTAATTAACCTGTCCGGGTGCTCCGAGAAGAGCTACAACGGAAGAAATATTGACAATGGATCCTTCTTTCTGCCGGAGCATTCCGCGGGAGAATGCCCTGCACATCAGGAAAGCTCCGGTGAGATTAACGTTGAGGACAATGTCCCAGTCTTTTTTTTCCATCCGCATGATCAGACCATCACGTGTAACACCAGCGTTGTTCACAAGCCCGAATACGGGCCCCTGCTCCTTCTCGATCCTGTCGGTGGTTTCCTGCACCGCATCCTCATCGGTAATATCAAGAACCCAGGGGCTGAAAGAGTCTCCAAGCTTTTCGGCTGCCGTCATGAGATCATCCTTCAGAACATCGCAGCCTGCGACTGACCAGCCGGATTTCACAAGTTTTTCAGAAATCGAAAATCCGATACCCCTCGCGGCACCGGTCACCACAGCAAGTCTCTTCATCATTACCCCCCTACTTGTTTCTACCAGTGAAGAATGATTCCACCCCATGTAAGCCCCGCACCGAACGCAGCGAGAACAACTGTGCTTGACTCTTTTATCGTGTTATCCCTGACAGCTTCATCAAGTGCCATTGGAATGGAAGCTGCAGATGTATTGCCGTATTTCTGAATATTTATATAAACCTGTTCAGGTTCAAGTTCAAGTGCTCTTGCGGTTGCGTCGATTATTCTCAGGTTCGCCTGGTGTGACACAAGAAGGTCCACATCCTTCTTCTCGGTCCCATCCATTTTAAGGGCTTCCATGCATGAATCGTGCATTGCCCTTACGGCATGCTTGAAAATCCTCGAGCCATTCATGTGAATGGTATGCTCAATGTTGTCAACGGTTTCGTGTGAAGCCGGTTTCCTTGATCCTCCACCGGGTTGCAGAAGGTGTTCACCCAGGGAGCCATCGCTTCCCCAGTGATACCCTCCAAGCCTCCCGCCGGGTCCTTCTGATGATACGGCAACCGCTCCCGCTCCGTCACCGAAAAGAATGCAGCTTGATCTGTCGGTCCAGTTTGTGATCTTGGTCAGGCAATCGGCTCCTACAACAATCATCCTGTCCATCATCCCTGCTTCAATGAATGCCTTTGCCTGCACAAGTCCGTAGATAAAAGCGGTGCACCCCGCTTCAAAATCGTAGGAAGGGATCTTCCCCATCCCGAGCCTGTCAGCAACCAGAGCAGCGGTCGAAGGAAAGTAGTAATCAGGTGTGACAGTCCCCACAATAATACCCTGAACATCCTCCGGCTTCCATCCCGCCATTTCCATTGCTCTTTCAACGGCTACTGTTACCAGGTCCGATGTTGCTGTTGAATCGTCGGTTATATGCCGCTCTTTAATGCCTGTTCTGGTTGTGATCCACTCATCGGTAGTGTCGATTATCTTCTCGAGATCGGCATTTGTAATCACACCCTCGGGGACCTCATGCCCCGTTCCAACGATATAAGCGGTCCTGCTCACCATAACTCCAATCTCAAGTTAACGTACTTTTAATCTCCTGCCGGATTCTGTCGCTGACCCCGCTTCGATAAAAATCACATGCCGCAACGATGGCGTTCTTTATTGCTTTAGCGGTACTGCTGCCGTGAGCTACTATTGAAACTCCGTTCAGACCGAGTAACGGAGCCCCCCCGTATTCGGCGGAATCCAGTCTTTCCCAGAGTTTTGAAAATGAATGCCTCATCAGCAGATATCCGGCTC
Source organism: Candidatus Aegiribacteria sp. (assembly GCA_030610085.1). Classification (GTDB taxonomy): domain Bacteria; phylum Fermentibacterota; class Fermentibacteria; order Fermentibacterales; family JCC-6; genus Aegiribacteria. The sequence goes on along the minus strand of JAUWSL010000024.1, from coordinate 8,121 downwards.
TGGAAGCCCAGTGACGTTTCATCTCAAGGTAGAGTGAACCTCCTACCAGATCGGCTATTGATTCGAATGTCTTAAGAAGAATATTACCGGCAAATCCGTCACAGACGACAACATCAGCTTCGCCTTTGAGGATACCGTCACCCTCGACGTTACCGAGGAAGTTCAGTCTGGAATTCTCAAGCATCCCGTAAACTTCCTGAATCACCGAAGGCCCCTTCGTTCTTTCATGACCTACGTTCAGCAGAGATATCCTTGGATTTTCTATACCGAATACACACTTCGAATAAGCCTCTCCCATAAAGGCGAACTGAAAGAGCTGTTTTTCGTTGCACCCGATATTGGCTCCCACATCCAGTACTACTATGGGATTGCTCTGCGTTGGAATTGTGGCGGCTATCGCCGGTCTGGGAACCCCTTCAATTCTTCCAAGTGCAAATAGACTGGCAGCCATCATGGCTCCGGTATTCCCCGGACTGACCATGGCCTGCACGAGGCCTTTCTTCTGCAGCCCGGCCATGACGAGCATAGAGCTGTCCGGTTTGTTCTTGAGAGCGGAAGCAGGATGGTCGTCCATGGTTATGACCTGTGAAGCGTGCTGTATAGTTATGGGTAATTTGACGCCTTTGCTGCGGGACAGAAGCCTGGAGAGGACATCTCTGTCGCCAACCAGCCTGATAGCCACATTCTCTGTGGTGGATCTGCTGCAATCCCTGAAAAACCTGATCACTCCCTGGACTATAACCGAAGGTCCGTTATCCCCTCCCATGGCGTCCACAGCAATATTCAGCGGCTCAGGCACCTGCGGAACCTTTCAGCACTGTCAGGATAGATTTCAGAACGATTACCCCTCTTCCGGTTCGATGACCTGTCTGCCATCGTAAAAACCGCAGTGTCTGCATACCCTCTGCGGGATCCTGGGTTCACCGCACTGAGGGCAGTTGCTGGTGGATTTCTGTTTCAGAGCATCGTTCGCTCTACGTTTATCTCTTCTTGTGGATGAGTGTCTTCTTTTTGGTACAGGCATAGTTCCTTCTCATTTCCTCTGATGTCACCTTAACGACATTTTCTCTTTGATTAAATACAGGATTTCATTCCGGAATATACTCAATTATAACATATCCCGGCGCAGTCAGGAGAGCACAATGGTTTGCATGGGATTGAAAGCATGACCGCCTCCCGGACGGCATCTAATATATCCAGCTCACCTGATTGAGGTATCACCTCTCTCTGTTCTTCGGATGCAGGATCGGGGCTCCAGGTGTAGGAGCGGTGGATATCCGCGCAGATATCGAAGCTGGAGGGCTCAAGACATCTGGCGCAGGGGGTGCAAAAATGCGCGTCAAGTCTGCCGCTGCACTGTACAGCAATGTCTTCAAAATCAACCTCAAGCTCCAGAGTACCCATGCTCTCTTCCGGCTCAACATCTTCAATGTTCCACTCGATCCTGTCAAGTGGTATGGTAAAAACTCCTCTGTTCATACCCCGGGAAAGGCTCTTCAGGTCAACTACCAGTCTTACGGTATCGAGTTTCATTCGCTATTTCCTGTGCGGCAGAATCCAGCAGTTACTTTTTCAAGAATATCGTTCCTTTTCCCGGCGGAATCGGATTGAATGTATATCCTTGCAAGAGGTTCAGTTCCGGACAACCTTATCAGTATCCAGTCGCCGCTTTCAAGTATCATCTTAATACCATCCGTCCTGTCAATGGAACGAACAGCAAGTCCGGCTATTTCAGAAGGATCGGATTCAAAATAATGCCCGGTAATGCGGTCTCTCAAAGAATCTTCAAGGCGGAGATCGACCCGTGATAAATGAACCCTGCCGTACTTTTTCCATAGATCATCAAGCTGAGCAGCAAGACCTCTTCCCCCGGCACATACCATTTCCGCAGCGAGAAGGCATGCAAGTATCCCGTCCTTTTCAGGAACATGATCCATTATTGACAGACCGCCGCTTTCTTCACCGGCAAGGATCACATTCCCCTTAAGCATCTCCGCTCCCAGATACTTGAATCCTACAGGAGTTACTACTGTTTCAAGACCGTGATCAAGGGCTATTCTGTCAAGAAGGCTGCTGGTAGTCACCGATCTGACAGCAACTCCGGTGTAACCTTTGACTTCTACAAGATAATTCAGCAGCAGGGGAAGAAAATCGTGCGGTGACACAAAATTACCGTTTTCATCGATTATCCCGAAACGGTCAGCATCACCGTCGGTTGCCACTCCCAGAGAAGCTCCGCTGGAAACAACCTGCAGCGCAAGATCGGCAGTACCGCTTTCACCTGGTTCCGGATGCTGTCTGCCCGCAAAAAGAGGGTCTCTGGTTCCGTTTATCACACGGACTGAAGCGCCAAGGTCAACCAGAATACGGTCCAGAAGGCCAGATCCTGCTCCGGAAAACGCATCGTAAGCGACTCGCAGGCCACTGTCCCTGAATACATCAGGATTCAGATACTTCTGAACATCCAGCGAATAATCAATTCTCAGATCCGATGAAGTAACCGATCCCCTGCCATTTTCAGGTTTTCCACCCTCTTCAATTATTTTTTCAATTGAGTCTGTTGAGTCGCTGTCAGCTGGGCCGCCATGCCAGGGGCTGAATTTTATACCGTTGTAAAGCGGAGGATTATGGCTTGCGGTGAAATTGATCACACCGCCGTGACCTCCCTTAATGCACGCATGTGAAAGGACCGGAGTGGGGCAGGGTCCTCCGGCAAGCTTGACTTCAAATCCGTATCCGGCCATCCGATCGGCAGTAGACTCCGCCAGTTCAGGAGAGAGGAACCTGCAGTCGCCCCCGATCACAATGCTGTTTCGCCCTTCCCTCTGCAGCTGCAGTCCGATCGCATCAACTACGCGGTTAACCCTGTCCCAGGTAAACTCCCGGGCTATGATACCCCGCCAGCCGGAGGTTCCGAATCTAATCTGCATTACTCTCCGTCGTTGAAATACTGCAGGGCTCTGAGAACGGTTTCATCGTGAGGGGTCATCATTCTATAGTACATTTCCCTATCCCATGTTCTCGCGGCTATTTCCGCGAAAAGAGATCGTTCAATGTAAAAGAGATTATCACTGAATTCACCATCATCCCACTCGAAACCCTCGTCGTTGAGATAACTCCTGAAATCGGCTATGCATGTACTGTCGGGCCAGAAATCATCTTCGATTTCATGCTCAAGCATATACTCGGTAGCGTAATTGAAAAACGCTGAACCGGCATAAAGTTCAATGGGAAGCGATCCGGATATTTCGTGTGTTTCTACTGTGATATCGGGTACGATTCCCCAGTCTTCAACAAAGGTAGTATCCTCTTCATTGCCGCTCAGAAAATCATCGTTCATCGTCCTGTCGATGCTTCTACCATCTGGAGTGAAGTACCTTGCGGTGGTCAGCTTTACACCATAATGGCCGAGGTTAGGAAACTCGCCAAGGTCCATCAGGGTCTGAACCGATCCCTTTCCGAAGGTTCTGCTTCCGATAAGGGTGGCCGCATTATTATCCTGAAGCGCACCGGCTACTATTTCCGCCGAGCTGGCACTTCCGCCGTCGACCAGAACAACGAGATCTCCATTGAAACTTTTTCTGCTGACTGTAAAGTAATTGTCTTCACCTATCGCGTTGCCCCTGGTGGAAACCACCAGTGTGCCGGATGAAAGAAAGAAATCGGCTACTTCAACAGCTGCCGTGAAGAGTCCGCCCGCATTACCCCTCAGATCGAGTATCAAATTTTCAGCACCCTCCTGAACAAGGTTACGCAGAGTATTACTGACTTCCTTCGGAGTCTCTTCACCGAACCTGGAAAGACGTAAATATCCGGTCGTATCATCAATCATGAATCCCGCTGGAACGGAGGGCAGATCGATAACATCCCGCTCTATTACAAACTCGATGGAATCCGGCAGTCCCGGCCGGACAACGGTAAGATCAACCGTACTCCCCCGCGGTCCTCTTATCTGGATGACGGCTTCAGTTGTTGTCAGACCTGCCGTTGAAGCATCGTTGATCTGTACGATCTTATCCCCGGCTTTCATACCAGCCCTGAATGCGGGAGTACCCTCAACGGGTGAAATGACCGTCAGCCATTCGTCCCTGATACCGATAGTTATTCCAACCCCCTCAAAGGAGCCAGACAGCTGTATCCGAAGATTCTCGTAATCATCGGGGTTAAGAAGGATACTGTTGGGATCAAGAGATTCCAGCATTCCTCTGAGGGCAGCCTCTATGAGTTCCTGAGAATCCACAGAATCAACATAGGTTACGGATGTTCTTGAAAACACATCCAGGAACAGTTCAAGAGAGGAATTAGTGGAAACAGAGTCGTACGCGATCGCAGAGGGAAGAAGAATCAATCCGCCGCAGACCAGAAGTCCGGCAGCAAGAACAACAGTAATCCAGCCTGGCAGGAATTTTCTCATTTATCCTTCTCCTCCATCATTATTACCTGAGATAATATTCATAACGCTATCTTTAATAAGTCGATCCTGAATATCCGGTTCCTGCGATGCATCAACAACCAGATATCTGACCTCTTTCTCTGCCAGTTCAAGATAAAGCTGTCTGACGCGTCTGTGGAAAGAGATCTTCTCAAGTTCGATTCTGTCCTTTTTCCTCCCCTGTCTTCTTAATCGCGCGAATCCCTCTTCAGGATCAAGATCCAGAAGAATGGTCAGATCCGGTATAAGACCACCAGTAGCAAGATTGTCAGCATCCCTTACGGGTTTCTCAGGAAGACCGCGGCCCCCTATCTGGTAAGCGAAAGTTGCATCGGAATAACGCTCACAAATAACATTGATACCCTTTTCAAGCGCCGGTCTGATAACCAGATCGACATTTGAAGCTCTCGACGCGAGGTACAGCATCAGTTCGGTAAGCGGTGAAATGGCAATATCCGGGTCCAGAAGAAGCGAACGGATCCTCTCTGAGGCTGGAGGACCCCCCGGTTCGCGGGTATGAAGCACTGACACACCGCTTCGTTCCAATCTGCCGATCAATTCACGGCATCGCGATGATTTACCCGCTCCCTCAACTCCCTCGAAGGTGATGAAGCTGCCGGCATTAAAGCTCTTCAAGATTTATTTCTTTGGCTTCTTTTCGGAAGCCTGTTTCTCCGACTTCTTCTGGTGATATTTTTCAATATACTCCTCTGTCATCCTCCTGCACTGATCATCGTAATACTGAACGGGAGGTGATTTGAAGAAGTAGGATGAGGGAGCTTCAATGGCCCCGGACAGACCGTTATCGAGGGCAAGTTTCGCACACCTGACCGCATCGATTATAACTCCTGCGGAATTCGGGCTGTCAACCACTTCCAGCTTGGCTTCTATATTAAGCGGAACCTCTCCGAAGCTTGTGCCTTCCATCCGGATGTAGCACCATTTCCTGTCATCCAGCCATTCAATGTAATCGCTGGGACCGATGTGAACATTTCTGGGAGCAAGGCCGCCGGGAAGCTGAGAGGTTACAGCGTTGGTTTTAGATATCTTCTTGCTCTCAAGTCTTTCCCGTTCGAGCATATTGAGGAAATCGGTATTGCCGCCCACATTCAGCTGGTAGGTACGGTCAAGCTTCACACCTCTATCCTCGAACAGGCGGGTCATCACCCTGTGAAGTATTGTGGCACCTACCTGACTCTTGATATCATCTCCAAGAACTGGAAGTCCGCGGTCACGGAATCTTTTCTGCCAGTATGCCTCACCTGCGATGAACACAGGTATGGCATTCACGAATGCACAGCCGGCATCAAGGATCTGTTCCACATACCACTTTGTTGCCTCTTCACTGCCAACGGGAAGATAACTGACCACTACATCGGTTTTTGTTTCTTTCAGTATTCCAACAATATCGGATGTTGGTCCGGGTGCCTTCTTTATGACTTCCTTGAGGTATTTTCCAAGGCCGTCGTGTGTCATGCCCCTGTGTACTTTGATTCCGAGTTTAGGTACGTCACATAGTTTGACCGTGCAGTTCGGATCGGCAAAGATGGCTTCGCTGAGGTCTTTCCCAACCTTTGTGATATTGATGTCGAAAGCAGCTGAAAATTCCACATCATCGATGTGATATCCCCCAAGGTTTACATGCATGAGTCCTGGAACTTTCTGATCCTCCGATGAGTTCCTGTAGAACTCCACGCCCTGAACAAGACTGCTGGCGCAGTTTCCCACGCCGATTATCGCGACTCTCACTTTTTTTGACATTCATAGCCTCCCTGAAAGGATAGATCGAATAAATAATCGGTTAATCGAGATCTCATTCTTTATCATCCAGTGAAATCTCTCTATCGTCTCTTAGTACTTTAGCGAACCGCTGCCCCGCAGTAAACCATGATCCTGCAGCAAGAATAACAAGCGTAATCACAAGAGCCTGCGTGTCCCATAATCCCGCGGCTACAAGGCCGGCCATGAGAAGTACAAGCCTTTCTGTCCGGGTGAACATCCCCACTGAACAGGAAAGGTTAAGGCCTTCAGCCCTGGCTCTGATGTAGCTTACCATGTACGAGCCTCCAATTGCGGCCGGCACAAGGTAAATCATAACACGGTGAGCTTCTCCAGCTTTTCCAGCAAGGAGCGCTCCGAAAATAAGAACTTCACCGATACGGTCACAGCATGAATCAAAAACCGCACCAGCCTTGCTTACCGCATTCTTCCTGCGGGCAAGCTCACCATCAACAGCGTCCAGAATACTGCCAACGATAAAAAATACAACTCCGACAATGAACTCCCCATCCCATATGAACCATGCTGCGACCGCTGTCGCAATAAGCCCGATGGTAGTTACCGAAAAGGGCCCCATGCCAATTCTTGCCAGGAGCTCGACAAGGGGACGCAGAAGTTTTCTGCCGGCGTTCTTTAAATTCTCCAGGTTAATCAGACCTCCTGGACCTGTTCTGCAAAGCAGTGTAAAATAGAAACAGCGAATGTCATCGTCAATTAAAGAAGTCCAATGCCAGAGCTGCTCCGCCTACAACCAGAGTTATCTCACCGCGGATTTTTCTGTCAACGAAATATTCAGTAACATCCGCAATGTTTCCGCGTACGTACTCCTCATGCATCTTGGTCATTTCCCTGGCAACACACACAGGACGATTACCAAAGACACCTCTCATCTCTTCCAGATACTTCAGGAGATGATGAGGACCAACGTAATATACAATCGATCCGGTGTACGTGGACATATCTTCAATCTGACGGGTTCTGGCACCTTTTTTTCTTGGAAGAAATCCCTCGAAGGAGAATCTGTCAACGGGAAGACCCGAAGCCACAAGAGCAGTTACTACTGCGGACGGTCCGGGAATGACTTCTACTCTATGACCTCCCTTGATGGCTGCATTTACTGCCTTATAGGCAGGGTCTGAAATGCCCGGCATGCCTGCATCCGAGACAAGGGCAACAACCGCTCCATCACTAAGGAATTCTTCTATCTGCGGTATTCTGCCCGCTGCATTATGGTCGTGATAACTGTAGAGTTTCTTCCTGTCATTCACAAATCTTGCGGTACGTCTGGTATCTTCGGCCATTATTATCGCCGCGGTCTCTATCGCTTCCTTTGCCCTTGGTGACATATCGGATAGATTCCCGATCGGTGTTCCAACCAGAACGAGTTTACCGGTCAGGATGTTCATCCCGCTCCCTGGTCCGGTCAAGAAGCCGCTGCTGAAGATCATGAACACTCCCTGCCAGCTTCTCCGTCTCCCCGGGGTTCTTCCTGAGGATAACGTCGAGGACATCACCCTCCCCGGAGCCCTCCGGCAGATACGCGGCAGGCAGCAGCCAAATGTGACCGTCCCGTGTAATCAGAACGGCTATGCCCTCCTCGATCCTGTCGAGGGAAACAAGTATTTTCTTATCTTCGGACATATTCCTCCATTCAGACTGAATATACTTTCAAAAGAAGTTTCTTACGAATCATCATCAGCTTCTGTGGAGCAGATGGGCTCCCTGCAGTCTCAACCATTGCTTATCCGGTTTCACATCACCCAGGATACTATTAACAACCCCCCAGAATTTCTTTGAGTGATTTCTGTGCCGCAGATGAACCAGTTCATGGATCACTACATACTCAACCACGCTCAGAGGTGCATGAATCAGCCTTCTGTTTATCATGATCACTCCTTGTTGGCTGCAGC